>JANXWR010000154.1 GCA_025351025.1 Burkholderiales bacterium
TCGAGATCGACGCGCGAACGATCGCCATCGTCAGCGGCGACCCGGTGCGCATCCGCCAGATCCTCGGCAACTACATCACCAACGCCGTCAAGTTCACGACCCAGGGCAGCATCCGCATCGTCGCCGAGCCAGGCGCAAGCGGCGGCGTGCGGCTTGCCGTCGTCGACACCGGCAGCGGCGTCGACGCGCAACTGCAGGCGCTGCTCTTCCAGCCGTTCTCTCAAGGCGACGCGTCGACGACGCGAAGGGTCGGCGGCACCGGGCTGGGCCTGTCCATTTGCCGCCAGCTCGCACAACTGATGGGCGGCGAGGTCGGCGTCGAAAGCCGGCCGGGCGAAGGCAGCACCTTCTGGGCCGATCTGCCGCTGGCGCCTGCCGTCCTGCCCGGCGATTCGCTGGCCAGCGAGGCGAGCGAATGTGCGCAGCTGCACGACGCACGCATCCTTCTCGTCGAGGACAACCCGGTCAACATGATGATCGCCTCGGCGACGCTGGCGCAGTGGGGCGTCGATGTTGCCGAGGCGCGCGACGGCCGGATGGCGATCGAGGCCGTGCACGACGCAGCGCGCCGCGGCCGGCCTTTCGACCTCGTCCTCATGGACGTGCAGATGCCGGTGATGAGCGGCCACGAGGCGGCGATCGAGCTGCGCAAGGCCTGGGGGCCGAACGCCCTGCCGATCATCGCCCTCACCGCCGCCGCGCTGGTCTCCGAGCGCGAGCAGGCACTGGCCGCCGGCATGAACGACTTCCTGACCAAGCCGATCGACGCACCCAAGCTGCGTCGCACGTTGGCCCGACATGTGCGCAAGGCGCCGGGAACGGAGACCGTCGATTCGGTCTGAGCCCAGGCTTCGGGCAAGCCCTCTTTTGTTTTCGCGCTGCGGCGCCCAACCTGCCCCGGTGAGTTCTGCGGCGCGCACAGAGCGCGAGCAGCGCAAGGTAGTCGGCCCGCGGGACCGGCCGCCGCGGCTGCGCGACCGACCGGCTGCCCTGCGACTGAGCCTGCGGATGCCAGACACTACCGCCCCGATCGCGCGGTCGCCTGTTAGATGACGAGCGGTAGCTCTCGCGACCTCTTGCCGGACAAGGCGAACAGCGCGTTGGCCAGCGCCGGAGCCAGCGGTGGCGTGCCGATTTCGCCGACACCGCCTGGTGAGCGCGTGCTCGCGACGAGGTAGGTTTCGATGACTGGTGAGTCGGTGAGACGAACCACCGGGTAGGTCGGAAAATTGGTCTGCCTGACGACGCCGCCCTCGATGTCGATGCGACCATGCAGCGCGGCGCTCAGGGCGAAGATGACCGCGCTTTCGAGCTGCTGCGCGACGACGCCCGGATTGACGACGACGCCGACATCGGCCGCACAGACAACCCGATGCACGCGCGGCACGCCCGCTTCGATCGACGCTTCGACGATCTCGGCGACGATGCTGCCGAAGCTTTCGTGCAGCGCGACGCCGCGCGCCCGGCCGGGCGCGAGCGCCTGTGCAGCGCCGTAGCCCGGCCAGCCGGCGCGTTGCGCGGCGAGCAGCAGCACCGCGTGGTGGCGCGGCGCGTCCTTGAGCAGCGCCAGCCGGTAGGCGACCGGGTCCTGCTTCGCCTCGTGCGCGAGCTCGTCGATGAAGCCTTCGCTGAAGAAGGCGTTGTGCGAGTGGCCGACCGAGCGCCAGTAGCCGACCGGCACGCCGCTTCTCGTCGCCACGTGAGCGATGCGCTGGTTCGGAATGCCGTAGAGCTGGTCGAACAGCCCCTCGCTCGCCGTCTTGTCGGGCGTGTCGACCGGGCCGGCGAGGAGCGGGATGCCGCGCTCCATCCAGCGCGGCGTGATCGCGTCGCCGGCGCTCGTGATCTGCAGCGACGACGGCAGGCCGTCGCTGCCCAGCGTCGCGCGCAACACGGCGGCGGCGGCCGGCCGATAGAAGTCGTGCGTGAAGTCTTCTTCACGCGGCCAGACCAGCTGCACCGGCCGGCCGCCGCATTCGATCGCGATGCGCACCGCCTGACCGACGAAGTCGACGTCGAGGCGACGGCCGAAGCCGCCGCCGAGATAGGTGACATGAACCGTGACGTCGTCGAGCGGCACGCCGGCCACTTCCGCCGCGATGGCGCGCGCCAGTCCCGGCACCTGGGTAGGCGCCCAGACCTCGACCTTGCCGCCCGCGACCTTGGCCGTGCAGTTGATCGGCTCCATCGTCGCGTGCGCCAGGTAGGGCGCCCGATAGACCTGCTCGACGACGCGCGACGAGCTCGGCGCTGCATCGATCTTGCCGCGCGTGTAGAAGGCGAAGCCACCACCGTTGGCCGCGGCCTCGCGTGCGCTCTTCTCGAGCGCGTCGAGGATGGCGCGGCTGTCGAGGCCGCCAGCCGGGCGCTGCTGCCAGCTCACGTCGAGCGCGTCGGCACCGCGCCGCGCGTGCCACCAGGTGCGGCCGACAACGGCGAGCGCGAGCGTCGAGCCGGCGTAGGAGCCGAGGCGAACGACGCGCTCGACGCCGGGCAGCCGGGCCGCGGCGGCGACGTCGAGGGTGCCGACGCTGCCGCCGATCATCGGACAGTGCCGCACCGACGCGTAGAGCAGGCCGGGCGGTCGCACGTCGATGCCGAACACCGCCGAGCCGTTCGTCTTGGCAACGAGATCGATGCGCGGCGCCGGCGTGCCGATCAGCTTCCACTCGGCGGGCGGCTTCAGGCGCACCGTGCCGGACGGCGTCGCCGCGGCCATCTGCGCGAGCTGGCCGTAGTGGGCGGTCGCCCCGGACGGATGGCTGACGACACCGTTCTTCACGCTCAGCTCGCCGGCCGGCTGCTTCCAGGTCAGCGAAGCGGCACCGAGCAACTGGGACCGTGCCGTGGCCGCGGCCAGGCGCAGCACGTCCCAGGCATCGACGACGCTCGACGAGCCGCCTGTGGCGTTGATGCCGAGCTCGCGCGCGACCTTGGCGACGACCCACTGGCCACTGCGCGCGATGCCGGTCTCGTGGCCGGGCTCGGTCTCGGTCGGATGGAACGGCAAGGCCGACACGAACATCGCGACGTTGCCGTAGAGCCGGTCGTGGCCGGCCGCGATCAGGCGCACCTGCGCCAGCGCGACGTCGAGCTCCTCGGCGACCAGCATGGCGAGCGCGGTGTGCACGCCCTGGCCCATCTCGCTGCGGTTCATGGCCAGCAGCACGCTGCCGTCGGCGGCGATCTTGATCCAGCCGTTGAGGCCGACCTCGCCATCGGCCATCGGCAAGGTGTCGACGCCGCCCTGGCGGCTGCGCGGCGGCAGCAGGCCCCAGCCGACGATCAGCGCGCCGGCGGCACCGAGCCCGCTCAGCAGCAGGGTGCGACGCTTCATGCCGCGCTGCCCGCGTCGCTCAGCGCCTTGGCCGCCGTGCGGATCGCGGCCCGGATGCGCGGATAGGTGCCGCAGCGGCAGATGTTGGTGATCGCGGCGTCGATCTCGGCGTCGGTCGGTTTGCGGTTGGTCGCGAGCAGGGCGGCCGCGGCCATCAGCAACCCGCTCTGGCAGTAGCCGCATTGCGGCACCTGGTGCTCGACCCAGGCGCGTTGCAGGGCGTGCGGACGCTCCGCGCTGCCGAGAGCCTCGATCGTGACGATGCGCTTGCCCTGCACCGACGAGAGCGGCGTGACGCAGGAGCGCACGGCGCGTCCGTCGACGTGCACGGTACAGGCGCCGCAGGCGGCGACGCCGCAGCCGAACTTGGTGCCCGTGAGGCCGAGCAGCTCGCGCAGCGCCCACAGCAGCGGCATCTGCGGCTCGGCCAGCTCATCCGGAAGCGCGCGTGGCGCGCCGTTGACAACGATCTCCAAGTTCACCTCGTGCAGGGCGCGCCGATTGTGCCCGTGCGCCAGAATACGCCTGACGCCTCGCTCCGCACGGCGTCGTTTTCCGCTTTTTGATCCGGCCTCGCCAAGGTGTCACGCATGTTCCGATCGTTCTTCGCGTCCGCCCTGACCCTCATCGCCATCGTCGGCAGCGCCGGCGCGCAGGCGCAAAGCGTCGTGCTCTACGGGCTCGTCGATCTCTCCGGCAGCCACAGCCGCCTGCTCGGCGCCGACAGCTCCCACTGGCAGCTCGACAGCGGCAATCTGTCGCGCAGCTACTTCGGCTTTCGCGGTGCCGAAGATCTGGGCGGAGGCCTGCGGGCGGTGTTCAAGCTCGAGTCCTATTTCCGCGCCGACACCGGCGGCAGCGGCCGCAGCGACACCGATACCTTCTGGGGCCGCGACGCCAACGTCGGCCTGTCCGGCGCCTTCGGCACGACCGTGCTCGGCCGCAACGTCACGCCCCTCTACCTGACGACGATCAACTTCAATCCCTTCGGCGAATCGTTCGGCTTCTCGCCGAGCACGCGCCAGTATTTCGCCGGTGCCGTGCTGGGCGACCGGAGCTGGAACAATTCGCTGGCCTACACCAACAACGCCAAGGATCCGCTGCGCCTCCACTTCGTCGTCAACACGCCCGAAGGCGTCGCGACCGACGGGCGCAACTCCGGCCTCAGCGTGTCTTACATCACCGGGCCGTTCGCCGCCACGCTAGCCGCCGAAAATATCAAGAACAGCGCCCTGCCCTTGCCCGCGGGCTTCGAGCGGCAGACCGTGATCCAGGCCGGCGCGACCTACGACTTCAAGCTGGTTCGGCTGTACGGACAGGTCGGCCGCGTCAAGACCGAGGCGACGATCGATTCGCGGACCGTGCTCTACCAGCTCGGCGCCGCCGTGCCGATCCAGAACAGCGTCATCCTGATCGCTTACGGCAGCTCGCAGACGCGAACCAGTTCATCGCGCATTACCGACCAGACCTACTCGCTGAGCTACGACTACTTCCTATCCAAGAATACGGACGTGTACGTCGCCGCGCTCTACGAGAAGAGCTTCAACGTGACCTCGGGCAACAGCGTGGCCGGCGGCTTGCGCCTGCGCTTCTAGCGGCCGATTCGCCCTTTAGTCGAGGATCACCTCGGCACGCACGACGCCGGCCCGGTCGGCGCGCGCGCTCAACGCCAGCCGCGTTCCCTGCGGCGCGCGCACCACCCACTCGCCGACGGCGCGATCGGCGGTCACTTCGCGGTTGGGCAGAAAGGCATTCAGTGAATTCTTCGGCGCATGGCCTTCGAGCTGCGGCCCTTCCATGCGTGGTTTGCCGCTGATCAGCGATACGGAACCATCGCCTTCGGGCAGATGGATCTCGAAGATGACGCCGCGCACCGTCTTGCGCTGCAGGGCGCGCTTGGTCACGTAGGCAGGCAGCCAGCCGCTGTTGGCCACCGCCAGCTTGACGCGCCAGGTGTCGGGGCCGAGCGCGCGCACTTCGGTGCGCAGCAGCTCGAGCTTGGGCAGCGAGAGGGCGATCTGCGTCATCCACTTCGGGAAGCGCGCCGCCTCGCGCTCGCGCAGTTGCGGCGGCGGGTTGCGCCAGTAGTTCATCTTGTCCCAGCCACCGATCTCGACCTGGCCGAGCTGCGGATGCATGAAGGGCCTCCACTCGACGTGGGCCCGGCCGCCGCAATGCTCGTCGCTCCACTTGATGAGCTTCAGGTCGTCTTCGACCGGGTGCTCGCGGTACCAGTCGATCCACTTGTAGTCGTTGATTCCGGCTTCCTTGTTCGGCGCCCAGATCTCGACCACCCAGAACAGGGCGCCGAGATGTTCGTAGACCCAGTCCTGGGTGCCGCTGATGACGTCCTTCGGGTAGTACTTGAAGTCGTGCCAGATGCTGATCGCCGGGTAGCCCGTGAGCCTGGTGCCGATCTCGCTGAAGCGCTTGATCGACCACAGGTCCTCTGGGATCATGTCGTCGTCGCTCTGGATTCCCATCGGCCTCAGGATCACGCCGCTATGCGTGTGATAGCTGACCGCCGCGCCGATGTTCCGGTGCGCGACGATGAAGTCGACCATCGCCTTCACCTCGGGCTCGCTGGTCGGGTAGTCGCCGGCGCCGACCTGCTCGTGCTCCTGCCGCCAACCGGACGGGAAGTTGCGGTTCAGGTCCAGCCCTTCGACGTCGGAATTCACTTTCACGGTGAGGCCGTCGTAGTGCTGCACGAAGCCTTCGGGCATGAGCCGGTAGTACTCGCCGCCGAACTCGCCGGGCTCGCGCGCGACCATCAGGCGCGGGTCAGCGGCGCATTTCTTATAGGCGCCGTGCGGGTCGGCGATGCGCATGAAGAGGACGCGGCCGTCGCCGTCGATGTCCTCCGGGGTCAGGCCGTCGACCGGCTCCTCGTCGAAGGGGTAGGGCCGGGTCGACGAGCGGATGTGGCGCGGCCGGTCGGCCAGGGCCAGCTCGGCGCCGTCGGGATTGAGGCGCGGGCACAGGTAGACGGCGCGGCTGTCGAGCAGCTCGGTGATGTCGGCGTCGCTGCCGTACTTCGTGACCAGTTCGTGCAGGAAATAGAGCACCGCCGTCGAGGCGGTGAGCTCGGCGGCGTGGATGTTGCCGTCGGTCCAGAACGCCGGCTTGTCCTCGGCCGCGCCGGTCGCGATGTTGGTCACTGTCGCGACCCAGATCTCGCGCCCCTCGTGGCTCTTGCCGATCGAGCGGACGGCGACCAGGGTCGGATGCGCTTCGGCGTAGGCGAAGAGCAGTCGGGTCAGTTCATCGTATTTGTAGAAGGTGTCGAAGCGCGGAGTCGGCGTGGCGGAATTCATGTCGTCGGAGGCGGATACAGCGGCGGTGCGGCGCCGAGCGTAGCGCATTCAATGCGGCGGCACGAGCGCTCCGGACTCGAAGACGCGGATTTCGCCGGGCGCGAACGAATCCCAGGACTCGTCCTTCGTCAGCGGGTCGGTGACGATGACGGCGACGCGGTCGAGCGTCGAGGTGTGCTCGGCGAAGTCGATCGTCAGGTCGTCGTCCTGCAGCGACGCGCGCCTGAACGGATGCTGGCGCACGATGTGGTGCAGCTGCGTCGAGCAATGCGCCCAGAGTGCCTGGCCGTTGCTCAGCATGGCGTTGAAGACGCCGTGCCGGGCCACCTGCGGCAGAAGCTCGGCCAGGGTCGCGGTGAGCTCGCCGATCGGCGGCACGCCGGCATGCGCCTTGGCCAGCTCCTGCATCAGCCAGCAGAAGGCGCGCTCGCTGTCGGTGCCGCCGACCGGATGGAAGGCGCCGTGCAGGCGCGGCGCGTAGTCCTTCAGGTCGCCGTTGTGGGCGAAGACCCAGTAGCGTCCCCACAGCTCGCGCACGAAGGGATGAGTGTTCTCGAGCGCGACGCGGCCCTGCGTCGCCTTCCTGATATGGGCAACGATGTTCTCGCTCTTGATCGGGTAGGCGCGCACCATCGCCGCGATCGGCGACTCGCGCGCGCTCTGCGCGTCGACGAGCAGGCGCACGCCCGCGCCCTCGAAGAAGGCGATGCCAAAGCCGTCCTTGTGCTCCTGGGCGCGCGTCGCGAAGCCGGTGAAGCTGAACATCACGTCGGTCGGCGTGTTGGCATTCATGCCGAGAAGCTGGCACATGGCGGCGGGGGCGGGAGGCAGACCCCTGTCATTCTGAGCGCAGCGAAGAATCTCGCGCGCGCATGGCGCGATCCTTCGCTCCGCTCAGGATGACAAGCGCGCTCAGCGCCAGTCGAACAATCGGCGCAAGACGCCGCGCGCCGTGACGGCATCGACAGGCAGGTAGCTCTCCTCCAGCACGCCGGTCATGCGTCGAACCCGGCGCGGGCTGCGCCTGGCGCTCCAGACGAGCAGGTCGAGCGTCCAGGGATGGGCGTTGAGTGCGGCGTGGGCTTGCGCGTACATGTCGAAGCGCGGCTTCAATGCGAGAACGCGGGCCGCGTAGTCGGCGCGCACCGCCCCGTCGTCGTTGCTCGCGAGGATCGCCTCGGCCGCGTGCAGGCCGGTCTCCATGGCCTTGCCGATGCCCTCGCCGGTGAGCGCGTAGGTGCTGCCTGCCGCCTCGCCGGTGACGAGCAGGCCGGGCGCTTCGAGGCGCGCGCCCCCGAGCGAGCAGCGCAAGGGCGCACCCTTCATCGGCTCGCCGGCCTCGGCCTGCCACTGGCCACTTTCGACGAGCTCGCGCGCCGGCGCGTAGAGCGACCGAAAGGCGGCGAAGGCCGTGTGCAGGTTCAGGTGCGACGCGCCCCGATGGTCCCCCTGGGCGACGCCGACGCCGATGTTGAACACATCGCCGCCGCAGGGAAAGATCCAGCCGTAGCCGGGCGCGAGCCGCTTGTGCCAGACGACCTCGAGGCGAGTGACGCGCGACGCCATCGCCGCGTTCTTCACATAGCCGCGCATGGCGATGCCGCTCGGCGCGCGGCGCTCGCACAAGCCCGCGGCGATCGTCGCCTGCGGCTGCGCACCGGTCGCGAGCACGACCCAGGTGGCGCGGATCTCGCGCTGCGCGTCGCCGTGCTTCAGGCTCGCGCCGACGCAGCGGCCGCCGGCGTCGCGCAGCGGCGCGACGAACTGCAGCGGCGCGTACATGCGCGCCCCGGCGGCGACGGCGGCGCGGCAGACGATCTCGTCGAGGCGCTTTCTCGGCAGCACGGCGAGCGCCGCCGGCACGTCGATGCGCCCGCCGCGCGGCGCGATGCAGGCGAGCGCGGTCGACGCCTGCGCCTCGGCCATCACCTGCTCGAGCACGCCGAGCCTGGCGAGCGCCTGCAGTGCGTCGGGGATCAGGCCGTCGCCGCAGACCTTGTCCCGCGGGAAGGCATGCTGGTCGATCAGCACGACGTCGCGCCCGGCCCGCGCCAGCCATTGCGCGGTAGCGCTGCCAGCCGGCCCGGCGCCGACGACGAGCACCTCGCAGCGCTGGGGAAGCAGGTCGATGCCGAGGTTCATTCGGCGGGCCGGCTCGCGCCGGCCCGCGCCCTGGCCGGGCCCATGAGAACGGCGGCGACGACGGCGCACGCCGTGATCGTGCCGATCAGCGCAAACGTCTCGTGGTACGCGGCGATCGGCTGCGCCGGGTGCGAGCGCAACCGCCACTCGAGCACGTTGCCGACCAGGCCGATGCCGAGCGCGCCGCCGAGCTGGCGCAGGAAGTTGATGGTGCTCGAGCCCTGCGCGATCAGCGTGTTCGGCAGGCCATGCATCGAACCGAGGTTGAGCGAAGGCATGACGAAGCCGAGGCCGATCCGGCCGACCACGGCCCAGAGCGTGATGAGGCCGAGCGCCGTACCCGCGCCGACACCGAGCATGACGAAGAACGAGAAGGAGAGCAGCAGCAGGCCGGCCGAGACGAGCCGGTTCACGGCGATTCGGTCGGCCCAGCGCCCGGCCAGCGGGATGGTCAGCGCGAGGACGATGCCGGCCGGCAGCAGCACGGCACCGGCCTGCGAAGGCGGCAGGTGCAGCGCCTCCTGCATGAACACCGGCACGAGGTAGGTCGAGCCGAAGAGGGCCATGCCGTAGATGAAGGCGACCAGCCCGCCCATCGCGAACGAGCGGTGCGCGAACAGGCCGAGCGCCATCAGCGGCTTGGCGCCGCGCCGCTGATGCACGACGAAGCCGACCGCCGCGATCAGGCTGCAGGCGATCAGCGTCAAGCCGAACGACATCGTCTCAGCCGTCAGGTGCACCATGCCGTTGAGCAAGGCCAGCACGGCGACGGCGATGAGGCCGAGGCCGACGACGTCGAGCCGGCCGCCTTGGCGATGCACCGGGCCGCCGCCCGGCGCGCCGACCGGCAGGTAGCGATTGGCCATCGCCATGGCGATCAGGCAGAACGGCGTCACGACGAAGAAGATCGAGCGCCAGCCCCACCACTCGACGAGCACGCCGCCGACGCTCGGGCCGATCGCCGGCGCGAGCACGACGCCGAAGCCGAACAGGCCCATCGCCTTGCCGCGCTCGCCGGCGCCGAAGGCATGCAGGATGATGATCGCCGGGATCGGCTGCAGCACGCCCGCGGCCAGACCCTCGGCGACACGCATCGCCAGTACCAGGTCGAACCAGGGACTGCTGCCGCCAGCGATGCCCCCGGCCATGAGCAGGGCGACGGCGCCGATGTAGGTGTGGCGATAGCCATAGCGGTCGAGCAGCCAGGGCGTGGTCAGCATCGAGAGGGTCATCGCGCCCATGAAGCCGGCCGCCAGCCATTGCGCGCGCTCCTGGCCGAGCGCGAAGGCGCGCGACATGTCGGGCACGGCGACGTTGACGATGGTCGAGGCCATGATCGCCGCGACCGTGCCGATCATCACCGAGGCCAGCACGCGCCAGCGGTAGCTTGGCCCGAAACGCGCTTCGAGGGCGGCGCGGGAGTGCGGGAGATCGGAGGACGACATGACAGGGAGAACCGGAGAGGCAACGATTGTGATGTGCCGAACATCCCCCTCGTCAGCGACGCCAGCCGCGGTCGCGCGCCTGCTGCTCCGCGGCAGCGTCGAGCATGTCGCCGGTCTTGAGTGCATCGATCGCTTGGATCACGGACGCTGGCCAGGCGCTGGCCGCAGTGCGGAACGACGCGCTCGACGGTGCCGGCTCGGTGGGCGCGAGCGCGACGATGCGCCAGCCGTCGGCGCCGCCGCAGGCCAGGCCGGCGCTGGCGCGCGGCCCGGCCACGGCGAAGGCGCGGCAATAGCCGCCGTCGCGCGCCGCAAAGCTGAGACCGACCCGGATCGGGCCGTCGCCGGACTCGGCGGCTAGGCGCCGGGTCAGCGCCGCGTCGAGGGCGCCGCGAGCGCGCCAGGTATCGTCGGCGCCGCTGGCAAGCAGCGGCGCATCCCAGCTCCCTTGTCGTCCGATCACGAAGCCCAGCGCGGTGGCAAGCACGACGGCGGCGGCAAGCTCCGCCCATTCCAGGCTCGCCGGACGCCGCAGGGCGCGGGTCGCCGCGCGCGCGCTGCGGGCCTTGTCGAGGTCGATCACCGAAGACGTCGCAGGGGCGACGGCGGTGCCCGCGAGAAGTGCCGAAAGAGACGCCGGGATTGGCTCCTCGAGCACGGGTTGGTAGGCCGAGGCCAGGCGGCGGCGCAGTGCGTGCTCGCGCTCGACCATGCGGCCGAACTCAGCGTCGCCGGCCAGCCTCGCCTCGAAAGCGCGTGCCGCCGCAGCGTCGAGCTCGCCGTCGACATAGGCCATCAGCTCGCGAAAGTCGGCTTCGTCCATCATCGCCGCGCGCCCGGTGCGCTTGGGGTTCCGGTCCTCATTCAAAGCCTCCCGGCCCGCCGAGGGCCGCCTGCAGCGCGAGGCGACCGCGGGCGAGCCGGCTGGTCAGGGTGCCGATAGGGATATCGAGCGCGTCGGCGGCTTCGCGGTAGGCCATCCCGTCGACCAGGACGAGGCCGATCACCAAACGCTGCTCGTCGGGCAGCCGTCCCATCGCGGCGGCGATCGAGAGCCGGGCGATCTGCGCCGAAGTCTCCGACACGCCGACCGTCGCGCCCGCCTCTTCGGGGGCGTTGACCTCGTCGCGTCGAGCACGCGCACGCACCTCGTCGATCCATGCGTTCTTCATGATGCGAAACATCCAGCTGTCCAGCCGCGTGCCGGCCTGCCACTGATCGAGGTGCCTGAGCGCACGCTCGACCGCCGTCTGCACGAGATCGTCGGCGTCCTCGCGATGCCGCGCCACGCTGCGCGCAAAGCGCCGCAGCCGCGGCAGCAAGGCCGCGAGTTCGTCACGCAAATCCACTTCGCCAACACTCATGCATCAGGTAGAACGTTCGATGCGGGGATTTTCTTCCCCGTCCCGATCGTTCTCCCTCCAATGAGCCACCGAATCCCGTGCTGCTGTCGATTCCTGCTCGCCGTCGCGCTCGCCGGTGGCGGCGCGCAGGCGCTCGCACAGCTGCGTCTGCCCAGCCTGCCGGCGCCGATACCGGCCTTACCGACGACACCGCAGCTGCCGCTGCGCCCGGCCGAGGCCCTCGCTGCCTCGCTCGCTCCGGCCGATCTCGAGGGACTGCGCCGCAGCAACATCGAGCGGCTGTTGCGCGCCCATCCGCGCGCGCTCGCCCGCGACCCCGCCGGTGAGCCGGTGATCCGCGACGAGTTGCTCGCCGTCCCCTCGTCGCCAGCCATGCGCGATGCCGTGCTCGCCGCCGGCTTCATTCTCTTGCGCGAGGAGTCGCTCGACGGGCTCGACGAAGCCTGGTGGGTTCTGCGCCCCGAGCGCGACCCTGCGCCTCGCGCCCTGGCTCGCCTGCGTGCCCTCGACCCGGCCGGCCGCTACGACTATCACCATGTCTATACGGGCAGCGGCGAGAGCGGCCCGGTACGGGCCGACAGCGTCGCGCCGGCGCCGCTTCCGTCGTCCTCCGCTTCGGCTGCGGCACTGTCCGGCAAAGGCCTTCGCATCGGCTTGGTCGACGCCGGCCTCGATTGGAGTCACCCCGCTTTCCACGACGTCTCGGTCCGCCTGCAGGAATGCGTCGACGCGCTGCCGCATCCCAGCCCGCACGGCACGGCAGTGGCCTCGCTGCTGGTCGGCCACCTGGGCGCGTTCCGCGGCGTGCAGCCCGAGGCGACGCTGTTCGCTGCCGACGCTTACTGCGACGCCCCGACCGGCGGCTCGGTTGATGCGATCGCGCGTGGCCTGGCTTGGCTCGTGCGCGAGCGCGTACCGGTCATCAACATCAGCCTGGTCGGGCCGCCCAACGCGATCCTCGAGCGCGTCGTCGCCGCAGTGGTCGCGCGCGGCCACCTCGTTGTCGCGCCGGTCGGCAACGACGGACCGGCCGCGGCTCCGCTCTATCCGGCCGCATGGCCGGGCGTGGTCGGCGTCACCGCGACCGACGCCAGACGCCGACTGCTGGCCGAAGCCGGCCGCGGCGCGCACGTGATGTTCGCCGCGCCGGGCGCCGACATGGCGGCGGCGGCCAGCCGCGACCCGCGTTTCGTGCCGGTGCGTGGCACTTCATTCGCCGCACCCATCGTCGCCGGCCTGCTCGCCGCCCGACTGTCCGAGCCCGATCGATCGCGTGCCCAAGCCGCCCTGGCCACTCTGGCCGCGAGCGCGATCGATCTCGGGCCGCCGGGCCGCGATCCGTCCTTCGGTTTCGGCCTAGTGGGCGACGCCTTGCGCGTCGACCCGCGTCTGCTCCAGTTGGCGGCGGCGCGCTGAAAGACCCGGCGCGCGGCGCGGTCAGGGAAGAAAACGCCCTGCTCCGTCGTTCTCCTCTTGCAAGCCGCGGAATTGGCCGCGGCGCTCATCAGGAGATCGAGATGAATCGCACTTCATTCGCGGCCGCGGCCGCTCTTATCGGCGCGCTCACGCTCGCCAGCTCGGCCGAAGCAGGCCTGCTCGGTGGCGGAGGTAGCCTCAGCGGCGCAGGCGGGCTCGGCGGCGGCGCCATGCTCGGCAACCAGAACGTCGGTGGCAACCTGACTGGCCAAGGCAATCTGACCGGCCAGGGTAACCTGACCAACTCGGTGCCGCGACCCGCCGACGCCCGACCCGTGGTGCAGCGTACCGGCGACACCGCCACCGCGGCCGGTGCGGCGGCCGAGCGCCGCGGCGGCGAGCTGCGCGACAAGCTGCGCTCGGAAACCAGCAAGGTGCCGAGTTCGGTAGGCGGGAACGCCAACGTCGGCGCCTCCGCCGACGCTCGACGCGGCACGGCCGCCACCAGCACGGCGACCGACAGCTCGGTCCAGCGCTGATCTGAGAGGCCGGCGCCGGGTCCTCGTGCCCGGCGCCAGCGCTCAGATTTCTTCGTAGAGCGGCAGAGTCAGGAACTCCTCGAAGGCTTCCTGCGTGCTCATCTGCGTGAAGATGTCGGCGGCACGATCGAACTTGCCGGTGTAGCCGCCGGCCTTGATCTTCGCCAGCTCTTCGGGGACCAGTTCCTTCACCAGGTCGGCAGTCACCTTGCGGCCGTCGTCGAGCACGCCCTTGGGTGAACGGATCCATTGCCAGACCTGGCTGCGGCTGATCTCGGCGGTGGCCGCATCTTCCATCAGGTTGTGGATCGGCACGCAGCCGTTGCCGACGAGCCAGGCCCCGAGGTAGTGGACGCCGACGTTGATATTCATGCGCAGCCCGGCCTCGGTGATCGGCGTCTCGGGCTTGAAGTCGAGCAGGTCGGTGGCCTTCACCGTGACCTCGGGCTTTTGCTTCCCGAACTGGTTCGGCCGGTCGCCGAGCACGATGACGAATTCCTTCATCGCCGACTCGACCAGGCCCGGATGTGCGACCCAGCCGCCGTCGTAGCCGTCTTCGGCGTCGCGCCGCTTGTCGGCAATGATGCCGGCCATCGCCACCTCGTTCTTCGCCGGGTCGTTCTTGATCGGAATCAACGCGCTCATGCCGCCGATCGCCGGCGCGCCGCGCTTGTGACAGGTCTTCAGCAGCAGCAACGCATAGGCACGCATGAAGGGCGCGGTCATCGTCACCTTGGCGCGGTCGGCGAGGCAGAACTCGCGGTCGAGCTTGAACTTCTTGATGCAGCTGAAGATGTAGTCCCAGCGCCCGGCGTTCAGGCCGGCGCTGTGCTCGCGCAGCTCGTAGAGGATCTCTTCCATCTCGAAGGCGGCGAGGATGGTCTCGATCAGCACCGTCGCCTTGATCGTGCCTTGCGGCAGGCCGAGCTCGTTCTGCGCCGTCACGAAGGCGTCGTTCCAGAGCCGCGCCTCGAGGTGGCTCTCGATCTTGGGAAGGTAGAAGTAGGGGCCGGCGCCGCGCGCGAGCAGCTCCTTGGCGTTGTGGAACAGGAAGAGGGCGAAGTCGAACAGGCCGCCATGCACCCGCTGGCCGTCGACCGTGACGTGCTTTTCGTCGAGGTGCCAGCCCCGCGGCCGCACCTGCAGCGTCGCGATGGTGTCGTTGAGCTTGTAGCTCTTCGCGCCGGCCGGCGATTCCTGCGTGAACGAGAGCGTGCGCCGGATCGCCTGGCCGATGTTGATCTGGCCCTGGATCTGGTTGGACCAGAGCGGCGAGTTGCTGTCCTCGAAGTCGGTCATATACGAGTCCGCCCCCGAGTTGAAGGCGTTGATGACCATCTTCGCGTCGACCGGGCCGGTGATCTCGACGCGGCGACGTTGCAGCGCCTTCGGCACCGGCGCGATCTTCCAGTCGGCGTCGCGAATCCCTTTCGTCTCGGCCAGGAAGTCCGGGCGCTCGCCGGCGTCGAGGCGCTTCGCGCGCGCCGCGCGCGCCCCGAGCAGTTCCTGGCGGCGCGGCTCGAAGGCGCGATGCAGCTTGGCGACGAGGGCCAGCGCCGGCTCGGTGAGGATGGTCTCGAAGCCGGGCAGGATGGGTGCGTTGATGGCCACGCCGGGCGGCAGGGGGAGGGTCATGGGGTCGGGCTCCGGAGCGAAGACGGAAAGAAAGAAAGCACGTCCGCAA
>JANXWR010000169.1 GCA_025351025.1 Burkholderiales bacterium
GCGCGCGCCTTTCAAGGCCGACGTCGTGCGCGACCGCGGCACGCTGGCCCGCATGGTCGAGGACGGCCGGATCGAGAACGTCTACCGGGTCCAGCTCATGAATGCGACCGAGCGGGCGCAGCGCTTCCACATCGAGGTCGAAGGATTGCCCGGCGCCACGCTCGACCACTGGCAGGACGTCGAGGTCGGCCCGACCGAGGCGCGCTGGGTGCCGGTGGCGGTGCAGATCCCGCCGCAGGCCGCTCGCGAGCTCGCCGCCGGCGCTCACCCGCTGCAATTCAGGATCGCGCTCGTCGCGCCACCGGCGCGCGCGGGCGACCAGGACGCCGCCGACGACGCGGCCGAGCGGCGCGAGAAGTCCACGTTCGTCGTTCCGCATTGAAGGAGACCTTCGCATGACAATCACCGCCCATCCGCCCATCCGCCCTCCGCCTCGCGGCGCGACGCGCCTGCCGCCGGCGCGCCCTGGTGGCGCTTCGGCATGGTCTGGTTCGTGTTCGCCGGTCCGGCGGCGGTCGTCGTCGCCGGCTTCGTGACGATGTTCATCGCCTACCACGGCGCCGACGTCGTGCTTTCCGAAGGTCCGGCAGAGAACGTCAGCCGCGCCGCCAGACCCAGCCCGGTGGCGACGACGCCGGCACTGCAGGCGCGCAATCACGCGGCGACGCCGGCGCGTTGAGCAGAGGCCGCGCCATGAGCCCGCTCGCCCTGCGCATCCTCTGGCCCTCGTTCACCTTCGCCGGCGTGCTCGAGGCGATGGTCTTTGCCGTCATCGACCCGCGCGACCTGCACGGCTTCGGCGGCATGCCGATCGGCTGGACGCCGCTGGCCGTCTACTCGATCACCTTCTTCATCTTCTGGATCGTCATCTCCGGCGCCGGCGCATTGACGGCACTGCTGTCGCTCACCGCCGACGAAGTCAACGCACCGGCATCCGATCGCGGGGCTCCGTCATAGATGGACGCGGCGCTGATCGCATCGGCCCTGCTCATGGGCCTGGCCGGCAGCCCGCATTGCGCTGCGATGTGCGGCGTGGCGAGCGGCGCCATCGCCAGGCAGGGCGGACCGGGCCATTTCTCGCAGGCCCTGCTCGCCTGGAACGCGGGCCGGCTCGCCAGCTACGCGCTGGCCGGCGCGGTCGTGGCCGCCGGCGTCGGCGGCATCTTCGCACTGCAGGGCGCGGCACCGCTGCTACGACCGCTCTGGGCGCTGGTCCATGTCGCGGCGGTCGCGCTGGGCCTCTGGCTGGCGTGGACGGCGCGCGCGCCGGCCTGGCTCTCGGGCGCGAACCCGCGCGTCGCGGCCTGGGTCGATGCCAAGCCGATCCGTGTCTTCCGTCGCCTGCCCGCCAGCAGTCGCGCGGGCCTCGCGGGATCCTGCTGGGCGGCCATGCCGTGCGGCCTCTTGCAGTCGGCGTTGCTGGTCGCGGCACTCGCTTCGGGACCCTTGCCCGGGGCGGTGGTGATGGCCGCCTTCGCGAGCGCCTCGGCGCTCGCTCTCTGGCTCGGCCCGCAGCTCTGGTCGCGCTTGCGCGGGTACGGTGCCGACAGGGTCGCGGCGGCCTGGTCGGTGCGCCTGGCCGGCGTCCTGCTTGCCGTCTCGTCGCTGTTCGCGCTGTGGCACGGGCTCGGCTCGGCGATCGAGCAGGCCCTCTGCGTCGTTGCCGGCTGAAACTCCAGGAGGTCGGCGCCGCGACATCGGCGGACCCACCAGGCCCCGCCTCATCGCCGAAGGGAAGCCTACGCGCCGCGGGGGTAGGAGGTGCGCATCGCCTCCATGGCCGGGCCGAGCCCGAGCGGCGAGGGCATGGTCATCAGGATCCTCTTGAACAGCGGTCGAAAGTCATCGTCGGGCTCGCGGTGCGTCAGCGGGTCGCGATTCTCCATGAACGCCGCGTCGAGCTCGGCCCAGTCGCCCGGCGTCAGGACGCGCTCGGCGAGGGGCAGCACGATCCGCTCCTCGCAGTCGATATGTTCCAGGTAGGCGGCGACGTAGCGGTGCACCGACGCTTCGAAGTGCTCGCGCCGCGCATCGGCGTCCCTGGCCTCGGTCATCATTTCGAGCCCGAGCAACTCATGCTCGAGCACGCGCACCGCCTGTTCGCTGCCCGCGTGGTCGCGGTCGAGCCGATCGAGAACCTCGGCCGCTTCGACGCTGCGCTCACGCAGCAGCGGAAACAGCAAGCGGCTCTCCTTGGTATGGTGCACCTTCTCCGGGAACTCGTCGATGTAGAAAAGCATCGCGCGCAGGATCGCGAAGTCGGGAGGGATCTTGCGCCGCCGACACTCGGAAAGCAGCAGGCTGATCGAGCGCAGCACGGCCGACAGCGCGCCGTGCTCGTCCTGGATAATCCGGATCGTGGAGTGGGGCGACATGATGAAACCTCCGGTTTACCTGCTGCGGTCGGTCGTGAATACGGGCACGACCTTTCCGGTCACCGCTTCGTCGGGTGGGTCGAGCGCCGAGGCGACGAATACGGCTGCGGCGCATGCGATCGCCGTCCATCCGATCAGGGTCTCGAGCAAGAGTCTTGATTTCATCGCCGTCCTTTCGCGTCGCGAGCGAGCTTCCGCTGAATCACTGTAGACATCGCACGCGGCGGCCGCTTGACGGGCGTCAAGCGCGGGCCGATGGCCAGGCCGCGTCGAGCTCCTGGGACACGGCAAGCATGAGGGTGCGTTCCACGTCATGCCGGCCGACCCGTGCCGGGTGATCGGAGCCGGGCACGGAAAAGGAGAAGGCGTCGTCGTCGTCGACCAGCTCGATCACGCGCAGCCGCGGCTGCGCCGCGCGAATGTCTTCCAGCAACGCGCTGCAGCGCTCGTCGTCGACCGGGATGCCGGTGACCACCGCGTCGGGTGCGCCGTTGCCCAGGCTCGAACGCGCCTTCTCGACGCTGGTCACCGCATCGACGCGCATGCCCGCCTCGCTCATCAGCCGGTACGCATGCAGGCGGGCGATGTCCTGCGGCTCGATCAGCAGCACGAGCCGCCCTGCGGCGGTGGCGGTGTGCGGCAACTGCGCCGGACTGCCGGCGACGTCGCTGATCGCGAAGCCATCGGCGTCCGGAAAGGCTAGCGTCAGCGTCATCGAACCTGCGGCGTCGACGCGCCGTGGCACCAGGCCGATGGCGCGCGCCAGTTGCACGAAGAGCATCCAGTGCAGCTCGTCGCGGCCGGCCGAGAGCGCGGCCTTCGCTCCCTGGACGGCAATGGTCAGTGTCGGCTGCGCCGGAACGCCGGAGACGCTCGTATCGACCTGCACGGTCGAGCCGACGCGAAGCGCGTATTCGAGCCCGAGGTCGAGCAATTGCGCCAGCGCCGCGCCGTTGACATCGAGCTCCAGGGGCTCGCTCGGCCCGTGCACCGCGGCGTGATGGCTTTGCGCTGCGCGCGTCCACTCCGCCATCGCATCGCGGGCGGCCTGCGCGAGGTCGATGCGTTCCCGGGCCATCGGTGCGGCGCCGCTCAGAACGCGCGCGAGCTCCTGGATCTGCACGCCGAATTGCTCGAGGCGGCCGATCTCGGCGACGGCGGCATCGAGCAACGGCTGCTGCGCGAACGACTGCAGCCCGAGCGCCGCCAGGGAGCGCTGCAGCTGCGAGAGCGAGCCGGCAAAGCTTGCGCCGATGCTGGCCAATACGGCCGGCGCGATCTTGACCGGAACGAGTCCGGCAAGGCCTGTCGGCGGCTCGCTTCGAGGGATGGTGGTTTGCGGATGGCGTGCGTCGAACATTGGTGTGCTTTCGGAGCATCGAGAAGCTGGCGGAAGGTCGATGGCCGAAGCCTTCAGGCGATGGTGTGGAGCAGGACGGCCTGCAGCACGAAGCGCCGCTTGTCGTCGAGGGAGGCTCCGCCGTCCAGCAATGCGGCGAGCCTGGCCGTCGGATGCGCCGGCGAGGCGACGCCGTTGTAGACCGGCACGCCGGCGTCGGCGGCGATCTGCCGCGCCAGCGTCCGCGTCGCGCCCTGGTATTCGACAGCGTCGTAGAGGCGGCCGAGCATGCGGGCGGTATGGCGCACGTCGCCCGGCGTGCTCGACTCCGAAAGGCTGGGCCGGATGTACGACACATGCGCGCCGAGCTCGAGTGCGGCGCGGCGAAAAAGCACCGCCTCGTCGGCGCCTTCGTCGTCGCAGAGCAGGCCGAGGTTCTTGCCGCGCAGCAGCGTCTGCATCGTCCCCTGGCCGGCAGCGCCTTGCAGCGCGCGAGCCTGGCGCAGCAATGCATCGACGTCGGTGACCGACAGCGGGTCCGAAACGACAATCGCGGGCTGGAAACAGCGGTCCATGGTTCCTGGTGCGCGCAAGGGGTTTCTGCGCGTCATGCATCGAGCCTAGCGACGCCCGGCGCGCTGGCATTGACGCCGGTCAAGGCCGGGCTCGCGGGCTTTGCGACAGCGCCGACACAAACGGTTCACACAGCGTTACCGAGCGACTCGCGCCGTTGTCATCGCGTTGTCGGTCGCTTCCTAGGATGGCCACGTCGATGGGCGAAGGCCCTCTCCAGGAGTTCACGATGCTCGACTACGCTCTCTCGCCCGCCGCCGCCTCCCGCACCCGTCCCTTCCCGATCGGCGCCTGGGCGCAACACGCCGACGCCGTATCCAACCACTGTGCCAGCCGGGAGATCGTCGACACGCTTGCGCTGTTGCGCGACACGCTGGCGCCGCAACGCCGCGTCGTCCACGCCGGCGATGCGATCTACCAGGCCGGCGAGCGCTTCGGCAGGCTCTTCATCCTGAACTCCGGCTTTGTCAAGATCGTCGGCACCTCGGCCGATGGCCGCGAGCAGGTGGTCGGACTCAAGTTCCGCGGCGACTGGCTCGGCTTCGACGGCATGGCCAATGGCGAGTACAGCTGCGACTCGATCGCCATGGATACCGGCGAGATCTGGACCTTTCGCTACGACGCACTGCTCGTCGCCTGCGCCCGCCGTCCCGAATTGCTCACTGCGTTGCACGCAGCGATGAGCCGGGAGATCGGTCGCGACCGCGATTCGCTGATGTCGGTGTGCACGCTACCGGCCGACGCGCGCGTCGCCGAGTTCCTGCGCCACTGGGCCGAGTCGCTGGCCCGATGCGGCCTGCGCACCGACCAGATCACCTTGCGCATGACGCGCGCCGAGATCGGCAACTACCTCGGCATGACGCTCGAGACCGTGAGCCGCGCGTTGTCGCGCCTGGCCCGCGCCAAGCTCATTCACTTCGCCGAGAAAGGTCGGCGCGAGATCTGCATTCCCGAGGTCGACGCGCTCGCTGCCTTCGTGCAGACCAGCCTCGCACCCGCCTCGCCGGCGCTGCAGTAGCCTCGCCTGCCTCTCGGGCGATCAGTCCGCTTCGCGGCCGGGCAGGACGCGCGTGATGGCGTGGGCCAGCTCCAGCCGCGTGAACGGCTTGGGTAGCAGCTCCCAGCCGGGCGGCGAGTCCCGATCGGCCTCGAGCAACTCGGCCGAGTAGCCCGACATCAGCAGGATGGAGAGCGCCGGCAGTCGGGCCTGCGCCTCGGCCGCGAGTTGCGTTCCGCGCATGCCCGCACCGAGGGCGATGTCGGTCAGCAGCAACTGGAAGCGGGAGTCCGGCGCCAGCATCGCCAACGCCTGCTCGCCGCTGACGGCATGGCTGACGCGGCATCCCAGCGCGTCGAGAAAGGTGTGCACGACCTGGCGCACTTCGGTGTCGTCTTCCACGAGCAGGACCTCGAGGCCGGCAGGGACGCTCTGCCCGGGTGTCTCGCTGTCGGCCGGCTTCTCGGCACGCGAGGCATGCGGGATGTACAAGGTCAGCGTCGTGCCCACCCCGGGGCTGCTGTCGATGGTGATCGCGCCGCGCGATTGCTTGACGAAGCCATAGACCGTGCTCAGGCCGAGGCCGGTGCCGCGGCCGATCTCCTTGGTCGTGAAGAACGGCTCGAAGGCACGCTCCTTCACCTCGTTCGACATGCCACTGCCGGTGTCCGCGATCGAGATGGCGACGAAGCCGTCTTCGGCGGTGCCGGGGTCGTCGAGCTCGCTGCGGACGAGGTCGGGCAGGGCCGCGCAGGGCTCGGCCCGGAAGCGCAAGGTGCCGCCTTCCGGCATGGCGTCGCGGGCGTTGATCGCGATGTTGAGCATCGCCGACTCGAGCTGGCCCGGGTCGGCCAGCACCGTCGGACACGAGGGCGCGACGCCGACCTCGATGTGAACGCGTTGGTCGAGCGTGCGGCGCAG
>JANXWR010000187.1 GCA_025351025.1 Burkholderiales bacterium
GGCGGCGCTGGTCACGCTGTCGGGCTGCGCCTCGAGGATCACCCGGTACTGGTTGGTCTCGGTGAAGATGGTCGAGACGATGCGCTGGCCGAAGGCGCTGTAGAGCGCATCGTCGACCGAGCTGGCGGTGATCGAGAGCCGCGCCGCGGTGTCGCGGTTGACGTTGACGAAAGCGGCCAGGCCCTGCGCGCCTGCGTCGCTGCTGACGTTGCGCACCTCCGCCACGCCTTGCAAGCGCTGCACCAGCTTGTGCATCCAGCTGTTGATGGCGGCGCTGTCGACCGCTTCGAGCGAGACGCGAAATTCGGTCGGGCCAGTCTCGGCGTCGATGGTCAGGTCCTGGGTTGGCTGCAGGTACAGCGTCGTGCCGGCGACCTGGCGCACGCGCTGGCGCAAGCGGTCCATCAGCACCTGCTGGTCGCCGTGCTTGGCCTTCAGGTTGATCAGCATGCTGCCGGTGTGCAGCATCGTGTTGTTGGCAGCATCGACGCCGACGAAGGAGCTGAGGTTGTCGACGTCGGGGTCCTGGAGGATGGCGCGCGCCGCCTGCTGCTGGAGCTGCGCCATGCGGTCGTACGAAACGTCCTGCGCCGCCTCGATGCGCGCCTGCAGCTGGCCGGTGTCCTGGGTCGGGAACAGGCCCTTGGCGATCGCCAGGTAGAGGATGACGGTGAGCACGAAAGTCGCCAACGCGACGACGAGCGTGATCGCCTGGTGGTCGATGACCCAGACCAGCGAGCGGTCGTAGCGCTGCATGACGCGGCCGAAGAACGCTTGAGTGCGCGCGCCCATGCCGCTCTTCTTCTTTTCCTCGCGCTTCAGCCAGCGCGCCGACATCATCGGCACCAGCGTCAGCGAAACCACCGCCGAGATCAGGATCGTGATCGCTAGCGTCACCGCGAACTCGCGAAAGAGCCGGCCGACCACATCGCCCATGAAGAGCAGCGGGATCAGCACCGCGATCAGCGAGACGGTCAGCGAGATGATGGTGAAGCCGATCTGCGTCGCGCCCTTCATCGCCGCCTGCAGCGGCGGCTCGCCCTCCTCGATATAGCGGGCGATGTTCTCGATCATGACGATGGCGTCGTCGACGACGAAGCCGGTGGCGATCGTCAGAGCCATCAGGCTTAGGTTGTTGAGGCTGTAGCCGAGCAGGTACATCAGGCCGAAGCTGCCGATCAGCGAGATCGGCACGGCGATGCTGGCGATCACGGTGGCGCGCAGGCTGCCGAGAAAGGCGAAGATCACCAGCACGACGAGCACGACCGCGATCACCAGCTCCAGCTCGACGTGCTCGACCGAGGCGCGGATGCCGGTGGTGCGATCGCTCAGCACGTCGATCCTGAGCGATGCCGGCAGGCCCGCCTGCAGATCGGGCAGCTGGGCCTTGATCGCATTGACCGTGGCGATGACGTTGGCGCCGGGCTGGCGCTGCACGTTGAGGATGATCGCCCGCAAGAGGTCGCGCCCGTCGATGCAGGTGGCCGAGTCGGCGGCGGGTGCCGACGCGGCACCGCCGCAACGCATCCCGGCCCAGGCGCCGAGCTGCGTGTTCTCGGCACTGTCGACGACCCGGGCGACGTCGACCATGCGTATCGGCGCGCCATTCTTGTAGGCGACGATCAGGTTCTTGTAGTCAGCGACCGTGACGAGCTGGTCGTTCGAGTTGATCGTGTAGCTGCGCTTGGGTCCGTCGAAGCTGCCCTTGGCGCCGTTCGCATTGGCCGAGGTGATGGCCGTGCGCAAGGTGTCGAGGCCGATGCCGTTGGCGGCAAGCGCTCGCGTGTTGGCCTGGATGCGAACGGCGGGTCGCTGCCCGCCGCTCAGCGACACCAGGCCGACGCCGGTGACCTGGCTGATCTTTTGCGCGAGGCGCGTGTTGACCAGGTTCTGCACCTCGGTCAGGGGCAAGGTCGCGGAAGTGATCGCCAGCGTCAGCACCGGCGCGTCGGCCGGGTTGACCTTGGCGTAGACCGGGGGTGCCGGCAGGTCGGCCGGCAGCAGCGAGCCGCCGGCGTTGATGGCCGCCTGCACTTCCTGCTCGGCGACGTCGAGCGTCTGGCCGAGCGTGAACTGCAAGGTGATGATCGAGACGCCGGCGGCGCTGGTCGAGCTCATGCGGTCGAGCCCGGCCATCTGCCCGAACTGGCGTTCGAGCGGCGCGGTCACGGTGTTGCTCATCACCTCGGGGCTGCCGCCCGGGTAGAGCGTCTGCACCTGGATGGTCGGGTAGTCGACCTGCGGCAAGGCCGACAGCGGCAGGAAGCGAAAGCCGACCATCCCGGCAAGAACGATCGCCACCATCAGCAGCGAGGTCGCCACCGGGCGGAGGATGAAGGGCCGGGACGGACTCATCGCGACGACGCGCGCTGCAAGCCGGGCGGGATCGGCTCAGCCGCCATCGGTGGCGGGTCGCTGGCGCCGCCGCTCGCCCGAAGCCGCGTCCGAGGCGCCCGACGCGCCGCGCCGGCCCCCGAACGCGCCCGAGGCGCCGGAGGCGCCGCGCCGCCCGCCGAAGGCGCCCGAAGCACCTGAGGCCGGCCGCTCGCTCGCGAGCTGGACACGCGCGCCGTCCTTCAAGCGGTCGCCGCCTTCGGTGACGACGCGCTCGCCGGCCTCGAGCCCCGTGGTGACCTGGATCAGGTCGGTGGTGGCGACGCCGCGTTGCACCGGGCGAACCGAGACGCTGCGGTCGTCCTTCAGCACGTAGACGAAGTCGCCGCCGGCGCCGGTGCGAAGCGCCGTCACCGGAATGACGACCGCCCCTTCGACCATGCGCAACAGCAGCCGCACGTTGACGAACTGGTTCGGGAACAGCGCGTTGCCGACGTTGCCGAAGCGGGCCTTGGCCTTGACCGTGCCGGTCTGCACGTCGATCTGGTTGTCGAGAGTCGAGAACGTGCCTTCGTCGAGCTTCTTCGTGCGCGTGCGGTCGAACGCGGTGACCGGCATCTTCGCGCCGTCGGCTGCGCGCGCCAGGATTTCGGGGACGCGGTCCTGCGGCACCGAGAACGCAATGTCGATCGGCGCCACCTGCGTGATCACGGCAACGCCGGTGGCATCGCCGGCGCCGATGTAGTTGCCGGGGTCGACGGGGCGCAGGCCGACCTTGCCGGCCACCGGCGCGACGATCCGGCAGTAGGCGAGATTGAGGCGTGCCGTGTTCTCGTTGGAGCGGTCGATGACGATCGTTCCTTCGAGCTGCTTGACCGTCGCCGCCTGGGTGTCGACGTCCTGCCGGGCGATCGAGTCCTGGCTGAGCAGGGTTTGATAGCGCTGCAGCTGGACCTTGGCGTTTTCGAGCTGCGCCTCGTCGCGCAGGCGCGCCCCGAGCATCTGTTGCAGGGCGATCTCGAACGAGCGCGGGTCGATGGTGGCCAGCAACTGGCCCTTCCTCACCATCTGCCCTTCGCTGAAGAGAACCTGCGTGATCACGCCCGAGACCTGCGGCCGGACCGTCGCGGTGACCATCGGCTGCACGGTGCCGAGCGCATCGAGCACGACCGGCAGATCGGCGTGCGTGGCGGTGGCGACGCCGACCGTGCTGGGCGGGGCGCGGCCGCCACGACCGCCCGGGCCGCCGGGTCCGCCCGCTACGGCGCCCGAGGCGCCCGAAGCCGCGCCGCCGGCAAACGCGCCGGCCGGCGCTTCGGCCGGGCGATGCGTCAGGTACCAGGCCAGGGCGCCGAGGGCGAGCAAGGCCAGCACGGCAACGATGGCGCCGCGCCAGCGCCGCCTCGGCGTCGGCGCCGGTAGCAGCAGGGGCGGCGAGGCAGCCGGCTTTTCTTCGTGGTCAGGCTGATCCATGCGGCGAGCGAGAGGTGTGGCGCGAGGCTATCAAGAAACGGCGCCAGCTCGCACCCAGGCGCGAGCCGACGCACGGGAGAGCGCGCCAGCAACCAGGGCAAGCCGCGTGCGCGCTCCGGCCGCGCGGCTGAGGCACACTGCACGGTCGGCGCGCTGGCAAACCCGATGTTGACTCGGCCTTTCGGCGGAAATTATTCTTTACCGTCCGGTCGAGGCCTCGCGCGCCGCATGACCTCACGTCCGCGGAACCCTCCATGACCGACCGCCTCGCCGGCAAGAGCGCCTTCATCACTGCCGCCGGCCAGGGCATCGGCCGCGCCACCGCCGAAGCCTTCGTGCGCGAGGGCGCGCGCGTCATCGCCACCGACATCAACGAGGACCTGCTCGCCGACCTGCGCTCGGCCATTGGCTGCACGACGCGCCGGCTCGACGTGACCGACGCCAGCGCGGTGCTCGCCGCATCGATCGAGGCGCTCGGCAAGGGCCGAGTCGACATCCTCTTCAACGGCGCCGGCTACGTGCACGCCGGCACCATCCTCGACTGCGACGAGGTCGCCTTCGACTTCTCGTTCGACCTCAACGTGCGCTCGATGTACCGGCTGATCCGCGCCTTCCTGCCGCCGATGCTGGCCGCCGGCGGCGGCTCGATCATCAACGTCGCCTCGGTCGCCGGCAGCATCAAGGGCGCGCCGAATCGCTTCGTTTACGGTGCGACGAAAGCCGCGGTGATCGGTCTCACGAAATCGATCGCCGCCGACTTCGTCACGCGCGGCATCCGCTGCAATGCGATCTGCCCGGGCACCGTCGAGTCGCCATCGCTGCGCGCGCGCATCGCCGCGCAGGCAAAGGCGAGCGGGCAGACCGAGACCGAGGTCGACACCGCTTTCGTCGCGCGCCAGCCGATAGGCCGGGTCGGCAAGACCAGCGAGATCGCGGCGCTCGCCGTCTACCTGGCGAGCGACGAATCGGCCTTCACTACCGGCACGGCGCAGGTCATCGACGGCGGCTGGTCGAACTGACGAACGCACGGATCTTCGTCATCCTGAAGCAGTGAAGGATCTCGTCGCCGGCCGGGATCCTTCGCTTCGCTCAGGATGACAATGCGAAATCCCCGAGCTCAGGAGCACGCAATGAAGTTGATGCGATACGGCGCCAAGGGCGCGGAGAAGCCGGCGCTGGTCGATGCCGGTGGCACGGTGCGCGATCTCTCGTCGGTGATTCCCGACATCACGGGCTCGACGCTGAAGCCCGAGAACCTGAAGCGCCTGGTCGAGCTCGACGCTACGAAGCTGCCCGCGGTCGCCAACCCCGGCCGCATCGCGCCGCCGTGGAGCGGCATGGGCAAGTTCATCTGCATCGGCCTCAACTACTCCGACCACGCCGCCGAGACCGGTTCGCCGATCCCGAAGGAGCCGATCATCTTCAACAAGCCGACCAGCGCCCTGGTCGGTTGCAACGACGCAGTCGTGCTGCCCAAGGACTCGGTGAAGGGCGACTGGGAGGTCGAGCTCGGCGTCGTCATCGGCAGCAAGGCGCGCTACGTCGAAAAGGCCGGCGCGCTGAAGTACGTCGCCGGCTACTGCGTCGTCAACGACGTCTCCGAGCGCGAATATCAGCTCGAGCGCGGCGGCACCTGGGACAAGGGCAAGGGCTGCGACACCTTCGGCCCGGTCGGCCCCTGGATGGTGACCGCCGACGAGATCGCCGACCCGCAGGCGCTGGCGATGTGGCTCGAGGTCAACGGCAAGCGCATGCAGAACGGCAGCACCGCGACGATGATCTTCGGCGTGGCCGAGCTGGTCGCGTACGTGAGCCGCTTCACCACGCTCTGGCCGGGCGACCTCATCACCACCGGCACGCCCCCAGGCGTGGCGATGGGCATGAAGCCGACGCCGCAGTACCTGAAGGCCGGCGACACGATGAAGCTCGGCATCGCCGGCCTCGGCGAGCAGCAGCAAAAGGTCTATGCCTGGGACCCGAAGCTGATCGATGAATGACCGCCTGAACCCGGCGGCCGCGCAGAGCGGTCTCGTCATCCGCATCCACCCGAACGACGACGTCGTCATCGCCCGGCAGCAGCTCGTCGGCGGCATGCGGATCGAGAGCGAAGGCATCACCGTCTCGGGCCTGATCCCGCCCGGGCACAAGATCGCCACGAAAGCCATCGCCGCCGGCGCGCCGGTGCACCGCTACGACCAGATCATCGGCAGCGCCAAGTTGGGGATCGCGCCGGGCCAGCACGTGCACACGCACAACCTCGAGTTCTCGACCTTCGCGCGCGACTACGCGGCAGCGAGCGGCGCCCGGCCGACCGACTACGCGAAGGAGCCTGCGACGTTCGCCGGCATCGTCCGCGCCGACGGTCGCATCGCGACGCGCAACTACGTCGGCATCCTGACCTCGGTGAATTGCTCGGCGACGGTGTCGCGCGCCATCGCCGACCACTTTCGCCGCGACACGAACCCGAAGGCGCTGGAACGATTCCCGAACGTCGACGGTGTCGTCGCGCTGACGCACGGCGGCGGCTGCGCCACCGACAGCGCCGGCGAGCCGCTGCAGGTGCTGCGCCGCACGCTCGGCGGCTATGCGCGGCATCCGAACTTCGCGTCGGTCATCGTCGTCGGGCTCGGCTGCGAGACGAACCAGATCAACGGCATGCTCGAGCAGGAAAGCCTGGCCACCGGAGCGCGCCTGCACGCCTTCAACATCCAGGAGACCGGCGGCACGAAGAAGACGGTGGCGCACGGCATCGAGCTGGTCGAGTGGCTGCTCGAAGAAGCGGATCGCGCCGCGCGCACGCCGGTGCCGGCGAGCCACATCACGGTCGGACTGCAGTGCGGCGGCTCCGACGGCTATTCGGGCATCAGCGCCAACCCTGCCCTCGGCGCCGCGGTCGACCGGCTGGTGCGCCACGGCGGCACCGCCATCCTTTCGGAAACGCCCGAGATCTACGGCGGAGAGCACCTGCTGACCCGCCGTGCCGTCACGCCCGAGATCGCCGAGAAGCTGGTCAAGCGCATCCGCTGGTGGGAGCACTACACGGCGAAGAACGACCAGGAGATGGACAACAACCCCTCGGCCGGCAACAAGGCCGGCGGCCTCACCACCATCCTCGAGAAAAGCCTGGGCGCGATCGCCAAGAGCGGCACCACCAACCTGGTCGACGTCTTCGAGTACGCGCAACCGGTCACGGCCAAGGGCCTGGTCTTCATGGACACGCCGGGCTACGACCCGGTCTCGGCGACCGGCCAGGTCGCCGGCGGCGCCAACCTGATCTGCTTCACCACTGGCCGCGGCTCGGCCTACGGTTGCGCGCCCTCGCCCTCGCTCAAGCTCTCGACCAACACCGCGCTCTGGGTCAAGCAGGAAGACGACATCGACATCAATTGCGGCGACGTCATCGACGGCAGCGCGACCATCGACGAGATGGGCGAGCGCATCTTCCGCCTCATGCTCGATACCGCGTCCGGCCGCAAAACCAAGAGCGAGGTGCACGGCTACGGGCAGAACGAGTTCGTGCCTTGGTCGCTCGGCGCGGTGATGTAGGCAGGGGCCCGTCGCGCCGATCGGCTCGGTGCATCGGCGGATTTGTCCTACGAGTGCGTGGCCCTTCGTCCGGACGACCGTCCGCGCCCGTCCCGATACCTTGGTGATCTCTTTTCGACATAAGGAGTCGACATGGCAAAGAACACAGGCAACGGTTCGCGCAAGGGCGCGGTCAGCGGTCGCACCCAGGTGCAAAACCCCGTCACCGGCGACTACGTCAAGCGCGACGAAAGCGAAGGCTCGGACAGCAAGGGCCGGTTCATGGACGTCAAGCAGGACGGCAGCAAGTTCAAGGGCGTCGCCGTCGAACCGGACGGCCGGCGCACGTCGAAATGACCACGATCCCCGGCGCGCTCGACGGCGGCGCGGCGCCGCGCTGTCCCGAGTGCGGCTTTCAGATCTTCAATCGGCGCTACCCGAAGTGCGAGTCCTGCGGCGCCTTGTTGCCAGAGACGATCGTCTATTCGCCGGCCGAGCGGCACGCCCTGCGCGTCGCCGAAGAGGAACGCGCGCTGGAGAGCGCGCGCCACGAGAGCTCGGCCGTCGATGCCACACCGGCGTCGCTCGACGATGCGCTGGTGTCGGCGATGATGGGCCTCACCCAGCCCTAGTCTTTTAGGCCCGTTCAACCCGCGGGCTCGCGGGCCGCCGCAGCGGCGACCCTGCGCGGCGGGCTAAGATGCCGGCCCGCCATGGCCGCACGTCGCTCCCGCACCGTTTCGCCGCGCCGCTTCGCGTGGCTGCTCTGGTTCGGGCTGCTGTTTCCGGTCGCGCAAGTCGGCGCCGCTTGGCACGCGCTGTCGCACGACCGCGTCGAGACGAGCCGTGGCGCCGGCGACAAGCAGGCACCGGCGCAGACGCATTGCGACCTCTGCCTCATGGCGGCGGCGATCGGCGGCGGCGCGCTCGTCGCCGAGCTGCCGGTGCTCGTTCCGCCTGCCATCCGCCACGAGCTGCCGCAAGCCGCCGTCGTCGACGCCTGGCTGGCCCTGACCGCCCGCGCCTACCGGAGCCGCGCGCCTCCCTTCGCTTCCCGCTGATCGTTGCCGCGGCGCCCCGATCCGTCTTGTCGGCGGCGGGCGCCATTCGACGCATTTGCCGGAGCGAATTTCCATGCACAAGCTCGTGCCCACGACCGTCGCGCTCGCGTTGGTCATGCCTTTCGGCGCCTTTGCCGACACCTCGTCCGACCTGGCCGCGATGCGCCAGGAAATGGACGCCCTGCATGCCGCCTACGAGGCGCGCCTTCAATTGCTGGAGCAGCGACTGCAAAAAGCCGAAGTCGCGCTCGCGGCATCGACGCCCACGGGGGCCACCGCCGCGTCGACGACGCCGGAGACGGCGCCTGTTGCGAGCACACCGCCGCCAGCCGCGCCGGTGGCCGCTTCGGTGGGAGGCGGCGCCAACAGCTTCAACCCGTCGATGTCGCTGATCCTGTCGGGCCTCTACACGCGCACCTCGCAAGACCCGGCGAAGTACGCCATCACCGGCTTCCAGTTGCCTCCCGGCGCCGAGATCGGGCCGGGCACGCGCGGCTTCAGTCTTTCGGAATCCGAGCTCGGCTTCGCCGCCAGCATCGACCCCTGGCTGCGCGGCGCCGCCAACATTTCGCTGCGGTCCGACAACAGCATCTCGGTCGAAGAGGCCTATGTGCAGACGACCTCGCTCGGCAACGGCTTCGCGCTAAAGGCCGGGCGTTTCTTCTCCGGCATCGGCTACCTCAACCCGCAGCACTCGCACACTTGGGACTTCGTCGACAACCCGCTCGCCTACCAGGCGATGCTCGGCACCCAGTACGGCGACGACGGCGTGCAGCTGACCTGGCTGCCGCCGCTCGACCAGTACGTCGAGCTCGGCCTCGAGCTCGGCCGCGGGCGCAGCTTTCCGGGTAGCGACACCGGCCGCAACGGCGCCGGCATGGTGGCGCTGACGGCGCACACCGGCGGCGACATCGGCGACAGCCAGAGCTGGCGGGCCGGCCTCTCGCTCCTGAACGCCAGGGCCACCGACCAGAGCCTGCTTGCCACCGACGCCGCCGGCCGCAGCGTGACCGACGCCTTCACAGGCAGCGCCCGCGTCTGGGTCGCCGATGCGATCTGGAAGTGGGCGCCGCACGGCAACGCGACGCGCACCAACTTCAAGCTGCAGGGCGAGTACCTGCGCAGCACGCGCAGCGGCAGCCTGGTCTACGACGTCGGCGGCGCCGACAGCAACGGCGCCTATCGCGCAACGCAGTCCGGCTGGTACGTGCAAGGGGTCTGGCAGTTTATGCCGTACTGGCGCGTCGGCCTGCGCACCGAGCGGCTCGATCCCGGCACACCGGACTACGGCCTCAATGCCGCCTCGTTCGCCACCACCGACTTCAAGCCGCGCAAGAACTCGCTGATGCTCGACTTCAACCCGAGCGAGTTCTCGCGCGTGCGCCTGCAGCTCGCGCAGGATCGCTCGCGCGAAGGCGGCACCGACAAGCAGCTCTTCCTTCAATACCAGATGAGCCTGGGCGCGCACGGCGCGCACAGCTACTGAACTCGAAGCCTTCGGAGCCCATCATGACGAATCGAACTTCTCTTCTCGCGCTGCTCGCGGCGCCCATCGCCCTCTTCGCCTTGCCGGCTCATGCCGCCCTGCACGTCTTCGCCTGCGAGCCCGAATGGGGCGCGCTGGCCCAGGAGCTCGGCGGCAGCCTGGTCGACGTGTCGGTCGCCACCAGCGCGCTACAGGACCCGCACCAGATCCAGGCCAAGCCGAGCCTGATCGTGCGCGCCCGCAATGCCGACCTGGTCGCCTGCACCGGCGCCGAGCTCGAGATCGGCTGGCTGCCGGTGGTCTTGCGTCAATCAGGTAATAGCGCCGTCCAACCGGACAAGCCCGGATACTTCGAGGCCGCCAACTACGTTCAGAAGCTGGAAGTCCCGACAATCCTCGACCGCGCCGCGGGCGACATTCATCCGGGAGGCAATCCGCACATCCAGACCGATCCGCGCAACATCGGGCGTGTCGCCACTGCCCTGGCCAAGCGGCTCGCGCAACTCGATCCGGCCAACGCGGCGTATTTCGATGCGCGACAGCGCGATTTCGATCAGCGCTGGAGCGCGGCATTGCAACACTGGCAGCAGC
>JANXWR010000191.1 GCA_025351025.1 Burkholderiales bacterium
AAAGGTCGGTTCTCCAAGGACCGCAAGCCCAAGCGCAACACCCAGTCGCTGCTGTTCCGTCGCAAGCGGTTTTGCCGCTTCACGGTCACCGGCGTCAAGGAAATCGACTACAAGGACATCGACACCTTGCGCGATTTCATCAACGAGAACGGCAAGATCACGCCCGCTCGCCTGACCGGCACGCGCGCCTTCTTCCAGCGTCAGCTGACGACGTGCATCAAGCGCGCCCGCTTCCTGGCGATGATGCCGTACACCGACCAGCACAGGAGCTGACGCCATGCAGGTCATTCTTCTGGAAAAGGTCGCCAACCTCGGCAACCTGGGCGATGTCGTTCGCGTCAAGGACGGCTTCGCGCGCAACTTCCTGATCCCGACCCGGGTCGCTCGCCGTGCCACGCCGCTGGCGATCAAGGAGTTCGAGGACAAGCGCGTCGAGCTGGAGAAGGTCGCCGCCGATCGACTCGCCACGGCGCAGGCGCTCGGTGAGAAGATGAGCGGCCGCACCGTGCATATCACGCAGAAGGCCGGCGTCGACGGTCGCCTGTTCGGCTCGGTGACCAACGCCGACATCGCCGATGCGCTCAACCGCATCGACTTCAAGGTGACGAAGGCGCAGGTGCGCATGCCCAACGGCCCGCTCAAGACCACGGGCGAGCATGTCGTCTCGGTGGCGCCGCACGGCGACGTGGTCGTCGACGTCAAGGTCGTCGTCCTCGGCGAGACGAGCTAGTTTCGTCGCGCTCGTCGACTCCGGGGCCGCTTTCGCGGCCCCGATTGTTTTTGCACCGCATTTCCCCGTTTCGTCCCCAGGCTTGTCCACTGGCGGGGCCGCCGCGCGGACTATGATTTCCCGATGTCGGCCCTCTTTTCCTCTCCCGAGTCTTTGTCGTCTTCGCGGCCCGACGACGAGGTCGCGCGGCTGCGCGTGCCGCCGCACTCGGTCGAGGCCGAGCAGAGCGTGCTGGGTGGCCTTCTGCTCGACAACGGCGCCTGGGACCGGGTCGGCGACCTGCTCACCGAATCGGACTTCTACCGCTTCGAGCACCGCTTGATCTTCACGGCGATGGCGGTGCTGGTCAACGCGACCAAGCCGGCCGACGTCATCACCGTCTTCGAGCAGTTGCAAAGCCTGGGCAAGGCCGAGGAGTGCGGCGGCCTCGCTTACCTCAACGCCCTGGCGCAGAGCGTGCCGAGCGCGGCCAACATCCGCCGCTACGCCGAGATCGTGCGCGAGCGAGCGGTGCTGCGCAAGCTCGTCGCCGCCAGCGACGAGATCGCCACCTCGGCTTTCAATCCGCAAGGCCGCCCGGTCGCGCAGATCCTCGACGAGGCCGAGGGCAAGATCTTTCGCATCGGCGAAGAAGGCTCGAAGTCGCGGCAAGGCTTCCAGAGCATGGACCAGCTGGTGGTGCAGCTGATCGATCGCGTCAACGAGCTGCACGACAACGGCGCCGAGGAAGTGACCGGCGTTCGCACCGGCTTCTACGACCTCGATCGATTGACCGCCGGCCTGCAGGCGGGCGATCTGATCGTACTGGCGGCGCGGCCCTCGATGGGCAAGACCGCGCTGGCCCTCAACATCGCCGAGCATGTCGCCGTCAAGGAGGGCCTGCCGGTCGTCGTCTTCTCGATGGAAATGGGCGCCTCGCAGCTCGCCCTGCGCATGGTCGGCTCGCTCGGCCGCATCGACCAGCAGCGCCTGCGCACCGGCGCCCTGCGCGACGACGAATGGGGGCGCCTCTCGGAGGCGGTCGAAAAGCTCGGCAAGGTCAGCCTCTTCATCGACGAGAGCGGCGCGCTCGGCCCGAGCGAGCTGCGCGCGCGGGCGCGCCGTCAGGCCCGGCAGTGCGGCCAGCTCGGCCTCATCGTCGTCGACTACCTGCAGCTCATGAATGGCAGCTCGGAGACCAGCGAAGAGAACCGCGCTACCGTCGTCGGCGAGATCTCGCGCGCCCTGAAGTCGCTGGCCAAGGAGCTGAAGTGCCCGCTAATCGCGGTCTCGCAGCTCAACCGCGGCGTCGAGTCGCGTACCGACAAGCGGCCGATGATGAGCGATCTGCGCGAGTCCGGCGCGATCGAGCAGGACGCCGACGTCATCATGTTCATCTACCGCGACGATTACTACAACAAGCTCGAGGGTCCCTCGCCCAGCAAGGAGCCGGGCGTCGCCGAGATCATCATCGCCAAGCAGCGCAACGGCCCGACCGACACCTTCAAGCTCACCTTCCTGAAGCCACTCACCAAGTTCGACAACCTCGCGCCCGGCGGCGGCGGCGGCGACTACTGAATTGACGCATCCGCGCGCCGTGCTCGCGATGGTCGTCGCGGCGCTCCTGTGGAGCATGGCCGGCGTCGTCACGCGCCATCTCGACTCGGCCGGCAGCTTCGAGGCCACCTTCTGGCGCAGCTTCTTCAACACCGTCGCGCTGGTCGTCCTGCTCGCCTGGCTGCGCGGCGCGCGCAGCCTCGTGGCGACGCTGCGCTCGGGCGGTGCCACGCTCTGGCTCTCGGGTCTGTGCTGGGCGGTGATGTTCACCGCCTTCATGGTGGCCATCACCATGACCACCGTTGCCAACGTGCTGGTGACGATGGCCATCGCGCCGCTCGTCACGGCGCTGGTGGCGCGGGTCGCCCTCGGCCATCGCCTGCCGGCGCAGACCTGGGGCGCGATCATCGTTGCCGGTGTCGGCATCGGCTGGATGTACGCCTGGCAGGCGAGTGCCGCCGACGCGCGCCAGCTCGCCGGCACGGCGATCGCGCTCGGTGTGCCGATCGCGGCGGCGATCAACTGGACGGTTATCCAGAAGAATCGGGCCGGCAACATCGATCTGATGCCCGCGGTGCTGATCGGCGCGCTCGGATCGAGCCTGGTCTGCCTCGTGCCGTCGCTGCCGTTCGCCGCCTCGATGCACGATCTGGCGCTGCTCGGCCTGCTCGGCGTGGCGCAGCTCGCTGTGCCCTGCCTTATCGCCGTGGCGGCGGCGCGCTCGCTCAGCGCACCCGAGGCGGCCTTGCTTTCGCTGCTCGAGATCGTCTTCGGCGTGACCTGGACCTGGCTCGGCGCCGACGAGGTGCCGGCGCCGCAAGTGCTGGCCGGCGGTGCGCTCGTCATCGGCGCACTTGTCGCCAACGAAACCTTTGCCTTGCGGCGTGCCCGATAGAGACGCGACGGGGCGCTGCTGCGGCTGTCGCACGCGCGACAACTCTGCCTAGGGCCGGCGCCTCAATCGCGGCCGGACCGAGCGGCTACCATGCCGCACGCTTTTCTCCCGCACCTGCATGCCGAGACCTCGCCCGAACGCAGCGCCGAACCCGGACCACACGCTGAGGCCGCCGAACGCGCTGCTCATGCTCCTGGAGGGGCGGGCGCCGATGGAATACTTCTCGATGCTCGCCGCCTACCCGTGGCTGCGTACGCTGCCGCGCGGCGACGGCCATCCGGTCATGGTGTTTCCCGGCATGGCCGCCAACGACCTCACGACCTGGCCGCTGCGCGGCTTTCTGCGCAGCCTCGGCTACGTCACGCAGGCCTGGGGCCAGGGCATCAACGCCGGGCCGCGGCAGGGCGTGCTCGAGCGCTGCGCCGCCGACATCCGCGCCCTCGCCGATCGCACCGGCGAAGCGGTCAGCCTGGTCGGATGGAGCCTGGGCGGCATCTACGCACGCGAGATGGCCAAGCAGCATCCGGACATCGCGCGTTGCGTCATCACGCTCGGCACGCCGTTCACCGGCCATCCGCGCGCCACCAACGTCTGGCGCGTCTACGAGTGGCTGACCGGCACGAGCGTCGGCGACCCGGCGCTGATGGATCAGATCCGCCATCCCCCGCCGGTGCCCACGACCTCGATCTTCTCGCGCAGCGACGGCATCGTCTCCTGGCGCTGCAGCCTCAACGAGCCGGGCCCGCTGGTCGAGAACATCGAGGTGCCGGCGAGCCATGTCGGCATGGGCATGAACCCGCTCGTGCTCTATGCCGTCGCCGATCGACTGGCCCAGCCGATCGGCCGCTGGCAGCCTTTCGAAGCCTCAGGCGCACGGCGCTGGTTCTTCCGCACCGGTGTCACGCAGGCGCCGCTGGTGGCGGGCTGACCCGGCCGATGCGCATCGCCGCCAACGGTATCGCCCTCGAGGTTGAGGACCACGGCTCGCCGCAGGGCGAGCCGCTGGTGCTCGTCATGGGCCTCGGCATGCAGCTGCTCGCCTGGCACGAGGACTTCGTCGCCTCGCTGGTAGCACGCGGCTTTCGCGTCATCCGCTTCGACAACCGCGACATCGGCCTCAGCCAGGGCTTCGACGAAGTCGGCGTGCCCAACCTCGTCATCGCCTCGCTGCGCTACGCGGTCGGCCTCAAGGTAAAGAGCCCGTACACGCTGGTCGACATGGCGGCCGACACCGCCGGCCTGCTCGACGCGCTGGGCATCGATCGCGCCCACATCTGCGGCGCCTCGATGGGCGGCATGATCGCCCAGCGGCTCGCCGCGCAGATGCCGGAGCGTGTGAAGAGCCTGACCTTGATGATGACGTCGAGCGGGTCGCGCCGCCTGCCCGGCCCGTCGCTGAAGGTGCGCGCGGCGATGATCTCGCGGCCCAAGGAGCCACGCCGCATCGAGAGCATCGTCGAGCACTACGTCAACCTCTACGGCCTGATCGGGAGCCCGGGCTTCCCGGCGACCAAGGACTATCTGCGCGAACGCTTCACGCGCTCGGTGACGCGCTCCTACCGCCCGGCCGGCACCGCCCGGCAGATGCTGGCCATCGCCGCCGACGGCGACCGCTCGGACCTGCTCGCGCGCCTGCGTCCGCCGACGCACGTCATCCACGGTGCCGCCGATCCGCTCGTCCCTGTACCGGCCGGCCGCGACCTGGCGGCTCGCATTCCGGGCGCGACGCTCGACGTCATCGGTGGCATGGGCCACGACCTGCCGCGCGAGCTCTGGCCGCGCTTCGTCACCGGCATCGCCGGCGCCGCCGCGCGAGCCTGATCGCGCGGCGTCCGCCTTTCACTCGCGGAAGGTGATGCGCGACGCCTGCAGGCGCGTGCCGTCCGCCGACAGCGTGCCGCGCGCCTCGACCGAGCGTCCGATCGCCAGGTCGCCCGGGCCGCCGCCGCGATAGTCGACCGTGCCGGCGTAGCTCACCGTCACGTCGTGCACGACGAAGGTCATGCCGACCGTGTCGAGCGCGGTGATCGCGCCGCGCGTCTCGAACGACTGGTCCGCATCTTCGCCGTCGGTGACCAGCGCCACCCGCGCCGCGACCAGGACGCCGCCGACCGTCGCGCCCTCGACCTCGACCCGGGTGCCGAGGCCGAGGCCGGCGCTGCCGTTCGGGAACACGGCGCTGCGCGCGTCGACCGCCGTGCCGTTGACGCTGAAGGTCGTCGTCGACGTAAAGGCGCTGACCAGTCCCTTGACCGTCGCCTCTTCGCGGTTCTCGATCGTCGGCACGCCGTCGGCGACGCGGATCGCGGTCCATGTCGGACCGCTGGGCATGAGCGCGATCAGCACGCGCACGATGGCGCCGTTGGCGAGCGTCGAAGGCAGGTTGGCCGCGCTCAGGCCGAGGTAAGAGATGCGCGTCGCGCCGATCGAGAACGCCTTCGCCGTCGTGTCGAGAGCGCTGACGACGCCGCGCAACCGGTACGCCACGACGGCCGTCTTGCGTTCTACGCGGGTCGCGCCGCAGCGGCCGGTCGCGGCGTCGAAGTGCCCGTAGACCTCCACGACGTCGCCGACGACAAGCGCCGCCTGGCCACCGGTCAACCCGGTGTCGAAGACGGTGCTGGTGGCGATGTCGACGGTCTGGCCAAGCACGGTCAAGGTCCGCGCGGCGAGGTCGTTCGCGGAAAGCGGGCCGAGGATCTCGCTGCCGAAGACGATGCTGCTGGCGACGCTGGCGGCGTTGCCGTCGGCGTCGGTGCCGATCGCCGAGCCGCGCACCTCGGTCGTCATGCCCAGGTGCAGTTCGTCGCGACTGCGCGGATTGCCCTCGGTATCGCTGACGGTAGCGCCGCGATCGTCGAAGTGGACGCCGTTGACGATTACCGAGCCGAAGCCGGTAATGGGGCCGCTCGCGTATGCGCTCGAGGGCGCGCCGGTGCCGCCGCTGTCAACGCCGCCGCAACCGGCGACGAGGGCCACGGCGACGCTGCCGAGCGCTGCCTGCCGGCAGGCAGCGCGGAGGGCGCGCCAGGCGTGCCGCGGAGAGCAGGCAGATTCGAGCGCCGGCATCATCTTTCCTTTTTTGGCGTGCGCTTGCCGGCGCCCGCGGTCGTCTTGGCCGGGCCGCCGGCGCGACGCCGCACGGGTGCGGCTTCGACGTCGGCCATGACCTCGTTCCAAGTGTAGAGGCCGATGAGCACGCGCCGGTTGCGCACGCGTGCCGCAGCGGCATCGGCGTCGACCAGCGATTGCAACGCCGGCACGGTGGCGGCCAGCAGCGTCTGCCACTGCGCCTTGGCGATGTCGCGAAAGGTGGCCATCGATTCGGCCGAGAGCTCGTCGGCGAAGACCGCCTGCTCGACGTGCGGCGGCGTTTCGGCGAGCACGTTGGCCACCGCCGCGCGCAGATGGTCGCCGACGTTGCCGCCCAGAAAGCCGTAGGCCCGGTCGCTGTCGCCGGCGGCGACGACGCTGTCTCGCAGAAGCTGCACGATGTCACCCTCGACGCTGACGAGCCCGAGCCGGCACAGCTCGTCGAGCAGGCTGCGCGGATGCACGTCCTGCGTCACCGACCGGGCCAGCGCCTCGAAGCTCGGCGCCGGGCCCTGGCGTGGCAGGTTGATCGGCCGGCCGCGGCGATTCTTGAGCCCCGGATCGGCACGCCAGCGCGTGAAGACCTGCGTCGCCGGCGAAGGCCGCGGCGGTGGCAGTCTGCCCTCGGCGACGAGCAGGCGCGTCACTTCGCGACGCGTCAGGCCGGTCGCCGTGGCGACGCGGCTGACGATGCGCTGGCCCGCCTCGGGCGGCTGGGCCCCACGTGCCGCATCGACAAAGGCCGCCTTGAGCAGATCCTCGACCGACGCGAACGGCAGGCCGCGCGCTACCGCCAGCGCCGCGATCGGCTCGAGCAGCGAGGCGAGGGCGCCGGTCAATGCAGGGCCGCCCGGTGTCGCCGCCACCTTTGCGACGACCTTCGGCGCCCGCGCGGATGATCGAGCGCTGGCGACGCGTGGGGTCGGCGGCGCCGGACGGCGCTTGCGCGGGGTTGGAGTCACGGTACGAGTCTACGAGCGGCCGGGCCCGCCGAAGGGCGGGCCCGAACCTGCCAGCGTGTGGCCGCATGGTGCAAGTCGTGGCCCGTGCTCAGCCTTCGAAGGCAATGCGCGTCGCCTGCACCGTCGTGCCATCCGCGGACAGGGTACCGTGGACGACGACCGGGACGCCGACTGCCAGCTGCGCCGCCGTGCCGTGCGCGAAGACGACGCTCGGCGACGCGTAGCTCACGGTCACGCCGCGCACCTGGAAGGTCTGGGCCGTCGTGTCGATCAAGGTGATGGCGCCGTGCAGCTCGAATCCGGCGGCGCGCACCGTTTCGTGCGTCTCGACGGAGACGCTGGTGGCGACGACGACGCCATTGCTCGAGGCGCCCTTGACCTCGACCTGTGCGCCCAAGACGATGCCGGCGCTGCCGCCTTCAAACTCGGCCTTGCTGGCGTCGACGGGAATGCCGTTAACGCTGAACTGGATGGTCGAGGTGAAGGCCGTGATGGAGCCCTCGAGGTGCGCCGCATCGGCGTCGCCCATCGGCGGCGCGGCGCCGCCGAGCCGCGTCGCGACCCAGGCCCCGGCGACCTGCGTGGTCTGCAGTCGCACCGCCAGCAGCAGGCCGTTCGCGAGATCGGGCGGAACGCTCGTCACGCCGGCGTAGGAGATGAGCGTGCCGCCCATCGTGAAGGTCTTGGCCGTCGTGTCGAGGTTGGCGACGATGCCGCGGATCTTGTAGCCCGCCAGCGCCATGGTCGTGCCGACGCGGGTGGCGGTGTAGACGCCGGTGGTCGGGTCGAGCTGGCCATGCACTTCGACCAGCATGCCGACGGTGATGCCGGCGAAGCCGCCGACCAGGCGCTCGTCGAACACCGTGGTGTCGAGCACGAGCACGGTCTGGCCGAGGATGACCAGGCTCTTCGCGGCTGCGTCGAGCGAGGCGACCGGACCGACCAGGGCGGCGCCGAAGGTGATATTGGTCGCCGTCGCCTTGGGGCCGCTGCCGTCGTCGCTGATGGCGCCGCCGTGCACCTCGGCCGTCATGCCGAGCTTGAGGTTGGCCTTGCTGCTGGTGCCGTCGTCGTCGCTGACGCGGGCGGTGCTGTCGTCGAAGCGCACGCCGTTGACGATGACGGAGCCGAAGCCGGTGATTGGCCCGGCCGCGAACGAGCTCGCACCCGTGCCGCCGCTGCTCGGCGAGCTGGTGCCGCCACCGCCGCAGCCGGCCACCAGCACCGCGGCGAACGCCGCCTGGGCGACGAGGAGTCGAGCCGACGAGCGCGGTGCGAGGAAGGATCGAACGTTCATGAGGTGCTCCCGGAAGGGTTTCGGGCCGAAACGTTCGACCTTGACCTGGATCGTAAATGTGCAAGCAGCACATTCTGAAGCGACGTTACACTTGGAGACAGGCCGGACGAGACTTCCGTCGCACTCGCCCGCGCGTCTGCCGATGCACGGTCGAAGCGTCGTGATAGACGATCGGGCGGCACAATCGAGGTCGATGACTTCGCTGCCCACCTCGCCCTGGCGCCTTTCGGTCGCGCCGATGATGGAGTGGACCGACCGCCACTGCCGCTACTTCCATCGCCTGCTGACGCGGCGCGCGCGGCTCTATACCGAAATGATGACGACCGGCGCCTTGCTGCACGGCGACGTGCCTCGCCACCTCGACTTCGACGCCGCCGAGCAGCCGGTCGCGCTGCAGCTCGGCGGCAGCGAGCCGGCCGAGCTCGCCGCTGCGGCGCGCCTCGGCGAGCGCTGGGGCTACGCCGAGATCAATCTCAACTGCGGCTGCCCGAGCGAGCGCGTGCAGCGCGGGTCGTTCGGCGCCTGCCTGATGGCCGAGCCCGCGCTCGTCGCCGACTGCGTCAAGGCGATGCGCGACGCGGTCGCGCTGCCGATCACCGTCAAGCACCGCATCGGCATCGATCGTCCCGAACGTTACGAATTCGTTCGCGACTTCGTCGGCGCGGTGGCGGCCGGCGGCTGCGAGGTCTTCATCGTACACGCGCGCAACGCCTGGCTGAAGGGCCTGAGCCCGAAAGAGAATCGTGAGCTACCGCCGCTGCGCCATGACGTCGTGGCGCGGCTGAAGCAAGATTTTCCGGCGCTCGGCTTCGTCGTCAACGGCGGGGTGACGACGAACGCGCAGATCGCGGCGCACCTGCAGACGATCGATGGCGTCATGATCGGCCGCGAGGCCTATCACCACCCGTGGTCGCTGGCGTCGTGGGACGCACTTTTCTTCGGCGACCTGCCAGGCTCGCTGGATCGAGACGCGGTCGAGGCAGCTATGGTCGACTACATGGAGACGAGAATGCGCCTGAGCGGCGAGCCGTGGTCGCGCATCGCCCGGCACATGCTCGGCCTGCGCAACGGCCAGCCCGGCGCGCGGCGCTGGCGCCAGGTCTGGTCGGACCATCGCCTGAAGGGCGAGCGGGCGCACGTCGTCTCCCGACTGGCGCGCGCGGCGATGGCTTGGCAACGACAGGAACAGAACGAGGCCATGCCGGCCTGAACCGCATCCAGACGAGGAAACAGCAGCATGGCCAACCGCAACACACCGCTCGACGAAACGCTGCGCGACTACCTGGTCGCCCATTCGGCGCGCGAGCATTTGGCGCAGATCGGCCTGCGCGAAGCGACGCGCACCCACCGCGCCGCCGGCATGCAGATCGGCCCTGAGCAGGCGCAGTTCATGGCCCTGCTCGTCAAGCTGATCGGCGCGCGACGCGCCGTCGAGATCGGCGTCTTCACCGGCTACAGCGCCTTGACGGTGGCGCTGGCCATGCCCGACGACGGACGGCTGCTCGCCTGCGACATCAGCGACGAGTACACGCGCGTCGGACGGCCGTTCTGGGAACAGGCGGGCGTCGCGGCGAAGATCGATCTGCAGCTCGCGCCAGCGACGCAGACGCTCGACGCGCACATCGCCGCCGGCGAGTCGGGGCAGTACGACTTCGCCTTCATCGATGCCGACAAGGCGAGCTACGACGCCTACTACGAGCGCTGCCTGGTGCTGCTCCGCCCGGGAGGGCTGATCGCCATCGACAACGTGCTCTGGGGCGGCAGCGTCGCCCGGCCCGCGGAAGACGCGGACACGAAGGCGCTGCAAGCGCTCAACGACAAGATCCACGCCGACGAGCGCGTCGACATGGCGATGCTGCCGATCGGCGACGGCGTGACGCTGGCGCGCAAGCGCTAGCGCCGGTCGTCGTTCAGGTCGGCGCCGGCCACTCGGCGACGTGCGCGTGCCGGCGCGCCGGCCAGGCCGCCAGCACGACTCCTGCCAGCGCCAGGGCCATGGCGCCGATCTGCCAGGCGTTCAAGGTCTCGCCGTAGACCCAGACGCCGATTGCCGCCGCGCTCACCGGTAGAAAGACCGTGAACACGCCCGCCGATGAGGCCGGTACGCGCTTCAATCCTGTCATCCACAGCCAGACGGTGACGATGCTCGCGCCGATCGAGTAGAGGACGAGCAAGCCCCAGTACGACGAGTCGATGAACTTGAAGTGGAAGTCGGGGAATTGCCAGATCGCGAACGGCGTCACCAGGGCGAGTCCCCAGAGATTGATGAGCGCGCTAATGCGCTTCGGCCCAATGCGCGCCGCGAGCTTCTTGCCGATGACGACGTAGATCGCTTCGCAGGTCATGGCGCCGACGAGCAGCAGGATGCCGGCGAGCGTGCCTATCGTTTCGCCCTCGTCGTCCTTGGCGAGAGAAACGAGGGCGATGCCGGCGATCGCGCAGGCGATGCCGGCGGCGCCGCGCAGGCTGACGCGCTCGTCGAGGATCAGCCAGGACAGGATGGCGACCGTCGCCGGGATCGCCGCCATGATCACGCCGGCCACCAGCGCCGAGCTCTGCTTCATGCCGAACAGCATGCAGATCGAGAAGAGAAAGTTGCCGAAGAACGATTCGAGGAAGACCAGGCGGCGGGCCGGCGCGTCGAGCGGTGCTTCGCTCGCCGGCCGTCGCAGCCAGGGCGCCATCGCCACGGCGGCGATTGCGAAGCGCATCCAGGCGAGCAGGAAGATCGGAAAGACGATGACCAGCGCCTTGGAGAAGCCGACATAGGCGCCGACGATGGCCATCGCCAGGGCGAGGCAGAGATACGCGAGCCCCACGTTCATGATGTTTGTCTCCGGTTTGCAGCCGCCATGTCCTGGGCGTGGCGCCGCTCGTTGCGCGCCAGCACGAAGCTCGCCGCGACGACGCCGATCGCCACCAGCGCGATGATGATCGTCGCCACCGCGTTCACGCTCGGGTTCAGGCCGAGCCGGGCGCGCGAGAAGATGACCAGCGGCATCGTCGTCGCGCCCGGGCCCGAGAGAAACGCCGAGAGCACGACGTCGTCGAGCGAGAGCGTGAAGGTGAGCAGGAAGGCGGAGACCAGCGCCTGGCCGATCATCGGCAGCGTCACCAGCCAGAACACCTGCCAGGGACGCGCGCCGAGGTCCATCGCCGCTTCTTCGAGCTGGGGGTTGAGCGTCTGCAGGCGGGCGCGCACGACGACGGTGGCGTAGGCCATGCCGAGCAGCAGGTGGCCGAGCCAGATCGTCAGCATGCCGCGCTCGGGAAAGCCGACGCCGAACATCGCCTCGGTGGCGCGCTGCAGCGAGACGAGCATGAGCAGCAACGACAGACCGATGATGACCTCGGGCATGACCAGCGGCGCCGCGACCATGCCGGCGAAAAGCGTGCGGCCGAAGAAGCGGCGGTAGCGCGTCAGCGCGAAGGCGGCGAGGATGCCGAGGACGAGCGAAGAAGAAGCGGTCGCCAGCGCGACCTTCAGCGACAGAGCCAGCCCGGCGAGCAGCTCGCGGTCCGAAGCCAACGCCACGTACCACTTCAGCGTGAAGCCGCGCCAGACGTTGGCGACCGGCGAGTCGTTGAACGAATAGACGACGAGGGCGACGATCGGCACGTAGAGGAAGGCGAAGCCGAGGCCGAGCCAGCCGCGCGCGAAGCCGCGGTTGAAGGCGGCCATGTCGAAGCGGGGGCGCGCCGTCATGTGCGCCGCTCCTGCACCTCGGCCTGGAAGCGGCTGAACACCGACACCGGCACGATGACGAGCAGCACCATGGTCACCGCGACCGTGCAGGCCATCGGCCAGTCGTTGTTGCTGAAGAACTCGTCCCACAGCGTGCGGCCGATCATCTGGGTTTGCGGGCCGCCGAGCAGCTCGGGGATCACGTATTCGCCCACGCAGGGGATGAAGACCAGCATCGCCCCGGCGATGACGCCGGCGCGCGACCGCGGCACGGTCACCTTCCAGAACGCCGTCCAGGCCGTCGCGCCGAGGTCGGAGGCGGCCTCGAGGAGGCGTAGATCCATCTTCGCCAGGTTCGAGTAGAGCGGCAGGATCATGAACGGCAGGTAGGTATAGGTCATGCCGAGCACGAGCGAGAAGGGCGTGTTCATGAGCTGGCCGGGCCCGGGGATGAGACCGAGCACGGCGAGCAGATGGTCGAGGCCGACTTTCTCGATCGCGTTCGCGGCCAGGCCCTGCTCGGTGAGCAGTGCCTTCCAGGCGTAGACGCGGAGCAGGAACGAGGTCCAGAACGGTAGCATCACGAGCATCAGCAACGTCGGCTGCAAGGTGCGCCGCGCCCGCGCCATGAAGTAGGCGAACGGGTAGCCGATGGCGAGGCAGAGCAGCGTCGTCACCGCCGCGTATTTCAGGCTGGCGACATAGGTGCTGAAGTAGAGGCTGTCCTGCGTCAGCTGCACGTAGTTGCCGAACTTCAGGCTGAAGGCGATCGCGCCGTCTTTCCAGGCGACGATGTCCGAGATCGTCGTCGTCTCCATCTCGGAGACGCTGATCTTGGCGACGACGAGGAAAGGCAGCACGAAGAACGCCGCCAGCCAGGCGAAGGGCACGCCGATGACCGCGGCGCGGCCGCCGAAGAAGCGGCCCTGCTTCATTGCGTGAGCACCACCTGGGCCAGCGGCGACCAGCTGGCCCACGCCGTGTCGTCCCAGGTCAGGCTGGCGCCATGCCGCTCGGTGTTGCCCTGGCTGATCTTGAGGATGCGGCCCGAGGCGAGCTGCAGGTGGTAGACGGTGAAGCTGCCGAAGTAGGCCATGTCCTTGACCGTGCCGCGGACACGATTGAACTCGCCGGCCGGGACGCCCGGCTCGGGGTCTGGCGGTTCGGCGCCGACGCGGATCTTTTCAGGCCGCAGCGCGACCGTGACCGGCATGCCGAGCGTGCCGGTGATGCCGTGGCCGACCCAGTGCTCGAGGTCGCCGCAGTCGACGACGACATGGTCGGCTTCGTCCTCGACCAGCGTACCGTCCATAAGGTTGACGTTGCCGATGAAGTCGGCGACGAAGCGGCTGGTCGGCGTCTCGTAGATCTCGGCCGGCGCGCCGACCTGCAGGAAGCGGCCCTCGCTCATGACGGCGATGCGCGAGGCCATCGTCATCGCTTCTTCCTGGTCGTGCGTGACCATGACGCAGGTGACCCCGACGTCGTGGATGATGTTGGCGAGCTCGATCTGGGTCTCTTCGCGCAGCTTCTTGTCGAGCGCGCCGAGCGGCTCGTCGAGGAGCAGCAGGCGCGGCTTTTTGGCCAGGCTGCGCGCCAGCGCGACGCGTTGCTGCTGGCCGCCGGAAAGCTGATGGGGCTTGCGCTTGGCGTAGGCGCCGAGCTGCACGAGCTTCAACATCGCGTCGACGCGCGCTGCGACTTCCGCGGCTGGCAGGCCGTCGCGGCGCAGGCCGAAGGCGATGTTGTCGGCGACCGAGAGATGCGGGAAGAGGGCGTAGCTCTGGAACATCATGTTCATCGGCCGCGCATAGGGCGGCAGGCCAGCGAGGTCCTGGCCTTCGAGGGTGATCGAGCCCGAGGTCGGTGTCTCGAAGCCGGCGAGCATGCGCAACAGCGTCGTCTTGCCGCAGCCCGAGGAGCCGAGCAGGGCGAAAATCTCGCCCTTGACGATGTCGATCGAGACGTTGTCGACGGCAGGGTGGCCGTCGAAGTCCTTGACGATGTTCCTGATCTGCAGAAAGGCTTCGGCGCTCATCGGGCAGGCGTGGCGGGCCGCGCAGGGCGGCGGGCAAACCGGCGATTGTCCACAGCTTCGGCCGGGCCGGCGGCGCCGAGCCGCCACTCCCTGTCACCCTGAGCGGAGCGAAGGGTCTCGGTCTCGGCGATGAGATGCTTCGCTTCGCTCAGGATGACGGACGAGGGGACCGAGCGGCAGGTTTCAGGTGACGGTCTTCAGCACGTCGGCGATCGTGCTGATCGCCTGGTCGATGTGCGTGTCTTCGACGATCAGCGGCGGCGACAGGGCGATGATGTCGCCGGTGGTGCGGATCAGCACGCCGCGCTCGAAGCAGGTGCGAAAGACGTCGAAGGCACGCTTGCCAGGCGCGCCGGGAATCGACTCGAGCTCGATCGCGCCGACCAGGCCGATGTTGCGCACGTCGATGACGTGCGGCGATTCGTCGAGCGAATGCACGGCGTGCTCGAAGGCGGAGGCCATCTTGGCGCCGCGGGTCAGCAGGCCTTCGTCGGCGTAGGTCTCGAGC
>JANXWR010000193.1 GCA_025351025.1 Burkholderiales bacterium
GGCGGCGCTGGCTCTTCACGCGGGTCGAGCCGGCGACGCTCGCCTCGGGCAAGAAGACCGCCTCGGTCGTCACCCTCGACATCACCGACCAGCAGCGCAGCCAGTTGCGCAGCGAGCAGCTGCTGCGCGAGATGACGACGATTCTCGAGAGCACCACCGCCGGCATCGCCTACCTGCGCGCCGGCCGGCTGGTGCGCGGCAACCGGCGCTTCGAGAACATGTTGCGCCTGCCGCCGGGAACGAGCTCGGGAGCCAGCCTGGCCGAGCTGATGGCGCGCCACCCCAACGCCGAAGCGATGGCCACCGAGATCCGCGATGCGCTCGCCGCGGATGCCACCTACGAGATCGAGTTCGCCTTCGGCGATGCCGACGAGAGCGCCGAGCGCGCCGGCCGGGCGCCGCCCGAGCTGCGCTGGTATTCGCTCTCGGTGCGACGCGCCGGCACCGGCTCCGGCGGCGACGAGGCGATTGCCGTGCTCGCCGACGTGACGCGCCTGAAGACGCAACGGGTCCAGCTCGAGACGCTGGCGCGCGACCGCGAGTCGATGGCGCGGCGCACGCGCGCCATCCTCGACTCGGTGCTGGTCGGCATCGTCACGGTCGGGCCGGCCGGCATCGAGTGGATGAACCGCTCGGCGCAGCGCATGTTCGGCGCCGAGCTGGCCGAGTTTCTCGACACGCCGATCTCGAGCGTCGCGACACCCGAGCCGGACCACCCGTTTCGGCGCACGCGCTATCTCGACGAGCTGGCCGAGGGCGAGGCCGAGACCTTCGAGTGCCGGGTCCGCGCCCGCGACGGCCGCGAGTTCTGGGTCGTCGGCAACGCCGTCGCGACCGGCCGCGAGGACAGCGGGCCGCAGCTCACCTACGCCCTGCTCGACATCGAACGGCGGCGTCAGGCCGAGGCCGCGGTTTCCAAGGCGCAGGCGTCGCTGCGCCGCGTCATCGACGCCGCGCCCCTGGCCATCGCCCTGCTCGATGCGAAGACGCTGCATGTGGTGCAAGTCAACGGCGTCGCCGCCCGCGTCGTCGGCGACACGCCGGAGCGGCTGGTCGGGCAGGTGCCCGAGCAGGTGTTCGGCGCCGTCGTCGGCGCCGAACGGCGGCGTCACATGGAAGACGCGCTCCGCTCGAGCGAGCTCACGGTGCGCGAATACCGCATCGAGCGCGAGGGCGAGCTGCAGATCTGGGACGCGCGCTACCTGCCGCTCTCCGCCGAACGGGGTGCGCCGCCCGATCAGCTGCTGATCGTCTCGACCGACGTCACCGAACAGCGCGCCGCACAGGAGGCGCGCCTCGAGGCGGCGATCGCGCAGCGCGACATGCTGGTCAAGGAAGTGCACCACCGGATCAAGAACAACCTGCAAGGCGTCGCCGGTCTGCTGCAGCAGATCGCGCAACGCAAGCCCGAGGTCGCCGGCGCCATCGACGAGGTCGTCGGCCAGGTGCAGGCGATCGCCCAGGTCTACGGGCTGCAGGTCGGCGACACCGGGCCGCTGTCTTTGGCACGCGTGCTCGAGGCGATCACGGCGTCGGTGCAGCGCACCTTCGGCCGCACCATCCGCTGTCGCGTCGTCGGCGACGGCACGCGTGCCTGGACGCTGCCCGAGGTCGAGGCGATCCCGATCGCCCTGACCCTCAACGAGCTGCTCACCAACGCCATCAAGCACCGCCCGGCCGGCGAGGCCGCCGAAGAGGTCTCGTGCGCGCTCGAGGGCAACGCGAACGGCGTGCGCGTCGTCATCGCCAACCGGGCGCGGCTGGCCCCGGGCTTCAGCCTTGCGCGCATCCCGAACGGCGTCTCGGGCCTCGGCCTGGTGCGCGCCTTGCTGCCGCGGCGCAGCGCCACGCTGCGCATCGAGCAGGCCGACGAGCACGTCGTCGCCACCGTCGAATTGGGCGAGCCGGTCGTCGTGCGGCCCGCCGCCGCATAAGATCGCACTTGGCGCTACCCGGGCCGCGGGCGCCCCGGAACAAGAGGACCGAGCTTGACGAGCAAGGGAACGATTCTGGTCGTCGACGACAACCGCCTGGTGCTGGCGACCCTGACCGACGGGCTTTCGCAAGCCGGCTATCAGGTCATCGACGCCGATAACGGCGACGACGCGATCCTGCTCGCGCGCGAGCACAAGCCCGACCTGGCGTTGCTCGACATCCGCATGGAAGGCAAGAGCGGCTTCGACGTCGCCCAGTACCTGCGCACGCAGTGCCGCATGCCCTTCATGTTCCTGTCCGCGTTTTCCGACGAGGAGACGGTGTCCCAGGTCGAGGCCTTGGGCGCGGTGGCCTACCTCGTCAAGCCGCTCGACATCCGGCAGATCGTCCCCGCCGTCGAGGCCGCCTTCGCCAACCTCGAGGCCGGCCGCGGCGCGGCGCCTGTCGAGGCTGCGCCGCCGCGACGCGGCCTCGCCTCGAATGGGGCCGTCGACCCGAGCGTGGCGATGGCCGCCGGCGTGCTGATGCATCGGCATTCGCTCAAGCGCGACGAGGCGCTGGAACGCCTGAGCCGCCTCGCCTCGGGCGAAGGGCGCAGCGCCCACGAGCAGGCTGAGTTGCTGCTCGCCGCCGTCGAGCGTCTGGCCGGCTCGTGATGCCCGGCCAGGCCCTATCCGGGTCCTGGCGGCAACGAGAAGTGAAAGCTGGCGCCGCGGTCGGGGGCGCCCTCGGCGCGCACTTCGCCGCCGTGTCGGCGCACGATGCGCCGCACCGACGCCAGGCCGATGCCGGTGCCCGGGAACTCGCTCGCGCTGTGCAGCCGCTGAAAGGCGCCGAACAGCCGATCGACGTAGTGCATGTCGAAGCCGGCGCCGTTGTCGCGCACCGTGTAGGTGTCGGGCTCGTCGGCGTGGCCGGTGAAGGCGATGCGTGGCGCCTTCGCATGCGCGGTGTACTTCCAGGCGTTGCCGAGCAGGTTCTCGAGGACCATGCGCAGCAGCGTCGGATCGCCGATTGCGACGAGGCCCGGCTCGATCTCGACCCTGACCTCGTGCTCAGGCGACAGGCGACGCAGATCGGCGACGATGTAGCCGGCGAGCTGCGAGAGGTCGACCGGCACGCGCGCGATCGGCTGCGACGAGAGCTTGGACAGGTCGATCAGGGCGTCGATCATGTGGTTCATGCGCGCCGCCGCGCCGAGCACGCGGTCGAGGTGATCGACGCCGATGCCGTCGAGCACCGTCGCATAGTCTTCCTTGACGATCCGCGTGAAGCCCTCGACGACGCGGATCGGCGCGCGCAGGTCGTGCGACACCAGGGCGCCGAAGGACTCCGGATCGCCTTCGCCTTCGAGCTCGGCGATCCGTTCGCGGGCGCGCCGCAGGGCGGCGCTCTGCGCCCGCTGCCGATAGAGCAGCACGACGGCGACGATGGCGCCGGCCGCGGCGGCGGCGAGCAACGCCAGGGTGACGACGACGGCGTTGCCCGTTCCGGTCACCGCAAGGCCACGAAAGCCCGGCACCCGCTTTGCGGTGCGACGCAGGCGAAGCAGGCAGCGGCAACTCGAGACATCGACAACGATTGTAGGCAGCGACGGCCCTTGCAACGATTCAAGTCCGGTCGCGACACGCCGAAAATGACTCGTGCGGCAGGTGCGGCGATCCCGCGTCGTCCTGCCGCGCCGCTGCGCGCCATGCCTTCCAACATCGAAAATATCACGCCGTGACCCCTCCGAAACCGGTGCTCGACGAAGACGCCCTGCAGCGCTTGCGCGAGCTCGACCCGGGCGGCCGCAATCGCCTGCTGGAGCGCGTGTTGCAAGCCTTCGAGGCTTCGGTTCTGCGTCTCGCGCCGCAGCTCGCCGACGCGCGCCGGCGCGACGACATGCAGGGCATCCGTCACGTCGTGCACACGCTCAAGTCGTCGTCGGCGAGCATCGGCGCGCTGCGCCTGTCGAGACTTTGTGCCGAAATCGAGGCCGCCGTGCGGCAGGAGGTGCGCGAAGGGCTGCTCGTCCTGCTGGACGACATGGACCGCGAGCTGGCGGTCGTGCTACAAGCGTTGCAGCCGATGCGGGGAACACCGTCATGATGCGCAGCCCGCCCTCTGCCGAAGACCTTCCCGAGCGACCCAAGGTGCTGCTCGTCGACGACGACGAGGTCAACCTGCTGCTCACCTCGGTGGCCTTGCAGGACCAAGGCTTCAGCGTCACCCAGGCGACCGGCGGCGAAGAGGCGATCGCGGCGCTGGTCGACTTTCTGCCCGACGTCGTCGTCCTCGACGCCGTCATGCCGGGCCTCGACGGCTTCGAGACCTGCCGCGAGCTGCGCGTGCTGCCCGGCTTCGAGTCGTTGCCGGTGCTGATGCTGACCGGCCTCGACGACGACGCCTCGATCACGCGCGCCTACGAAGCCGGCGCCACCGACTTCTTCGTCAAGTCGACGCAATGGCGCTTGCTGGCGGGGCGGCTGCGCTACCTGCTGCGCGCCTCGCGCACCCGGGTCGAGCTCGAGCGCAGCAAGTCGCGCCTGGCACGCGCCCAGGACCTGGCGCGGATGGGCAGCTTCGACTGGAAGAAGGGCCAGGGCGGGCCGATCTTCTCGGTCGAGGGCCTGCGCGTGTTCGGCGTCGGCCCCGACCAGCACCTGAACTTCAGGATGCTGATGCGCATGATCCCCGACGAGGAACGCAAGGCCTTCGTCGAGCTGACGCACAACGCGATCGAGCGCAGCACCGTGCTCGCCACCGACATCCACGCCCGCCTGGCCGACGGC
>JANXWR010000206.1 GCA_025351025.1 Burkholderiales bacterium
CCAGGCCGGGCTGCATGGCTGGGAAGATCATTTCCTGTTCGAGGTCATCGACCCGGAGAGCGGACGCGTGTTGCCCGAAGGCGAGGCGGGCGAGCTGGTGATCACCACGCTGACCAAGCAGGCGCTGCCGATGCTGCGCTATCGCACGCGCGACATCACCCGGCTCACGAGCGTCCCCTGCGACTGCGGCCGCACCCACCTGCGCATCTTGCGCATCACCGGCCGCAACGACGACATGCTGATCATCCGCGGCGTCAACGTCTATCCATCGCAGATCGAAGCGGTGCTGATCGGGCGGCCGGCCATCGCGCCGCACTACCTGATCGTCGTGCAACGCCAGGACAGCCTCGACCAGGTGAGCGTCGAGGTCGAGGCCCGGGCCGGTGTGCCGGCCGACACGTTCGAGACCGTCGCGCGCGATGTGGCGCATCACATCAAGTCGCTGATCGGCATCAGCACCGATGTGGTCGTGAAGGCGCCCGGCGCGATCCCGCGCTCGCAGGGCAAGGCGGTGCGCGTGCGCGACCTGCGGCCGAAGGAAGCCTGACATGACGACCACCCCCAAGCCCACTTCGTTCGCTGACCCCCAAGGGGGCGCCGCCGACTCGGGAGCGGCCCGGCGCCGGCTGAGCAAACGTCTCTTGACACTCGAGGTGAACGGCCGCGAGCGCGAAGACGCGGTCGCCGACCACACGCTGCTGCTCGACTACCTGCGCGACACGGCTGGCCTCACCGGCACCAAACAGGGCTGCGACGGCGGCGAATGCGGCGCCTGCACCGTGCTGGTCGACAACGAGCCGCGGCTCGCCTGCATCACGCTCGCCGCCAGTTGCGAGGGCCGGCGGATCGAGACGATCGAGAGCCTCGCCACCGAAGGCCGCATGAGCCGCCTGCAACAGGCCTTCCACGAAAAGCTCGGCACCCAGTGCGGCTTCTGCACGCCGGGAATGATCATGGCCGCGGAGTCGCTGCTGCGGCGCAACCCGACGCCCGACGTTGCCGAGATTCGCGACGCGTTGTCGGGCAACCTGTGCCGCTGCACCGGCTACGTGAAGATCATCGAGTCAGTACAGGCGGCATGCGGCGCCGAACCTTCGTCGTGCGGTTGCGCCGGGATCGATGCCGATTCCGAGGCCGACACAACTCGCCCGAAAGCAGCGCGCGGCCACACCGTCGGCCACGCAGTGGGCCAGCGCACGCCGCTGATCGACGGAATCGAGAAGGTCACAGGGCGCGCCCGCTACACCGCCGACCTGCCGTTCAAAGACGCACTGGTCGGGCGCATTCTCCGAAGCCCGGTCGCGCACGGCCTGATCCGCGGCATCGACACGGCCAAGGCGCGCGCCATGCCCGGCGTGCGCGCGGTGATCACCGGCGCGGATTTCGCCGCGCCCTACGGCGTGATCCCGATCGCGCAGAACGAGTGGCCGCTGGCGCGCGACAAGGTGCGCTACCGCGGCGAGCCGCTGGCGGCAGTGGCGGCAGTGGACGAGGCCACCGCTGCCGCCGCGCTGGCCGCGATCGTGCTCGACATCGAGCCGCTGCCGGCCTACTTCAGCGCCGCCGGCGCGCGCGCGGCCGATGCGCTGCCGCTGCACGAGAACAAGCCCGGCAACATCGAGCGCGAGGTCGAGCAGCTGTTCGGCGACGTCGACGCCGGCTTCAAAGCCGCCGACCTGGTGCGCGAGCAGACCTTCCACTACGCCGAGGTGGCGCACGGCCAGATCGAGCTCAACGCGGCGGTCGCGAGCTACGAGCCCGAGCTCGGCCGCCTGACGACGCATTCGGTGACACAGGTGCCCTACTACCTGCATCTGACACTGGCCCAGTGCCTCGGCATGGACAGCGCCCAGATCCGCGTCGTCAAGCCCTTCGTCGGCGGCGGCTTCGGCCACCGCGTCGAACCACTCAACTTCGAGATGGTGACCGCGGCCCTGGCACGCGCGGCCGGCGGCACGGTGAAGACCCAACTGTCGCGCGAGGACGGTTTCCTGACCCACCGCGGCCGTCCCGAGACCGACATCCGGCTCAAGCTCGGCATGAAGAAGAACGGCGAGATCAGCGCCGTCGACTGCGAGATCACGCAACGCGGCGGCGCCTACGGCGGCTACGGGCTGGTGACGATCCTCTACGCGGGCGCACTGCTGCACGCGCTCTACCGGCTGGCCGCGGTCAAGTACCGCGGCCACCGCGTCTACACCAACACGCCGCCCTGCGGCGCGATGCGCGGGCATGGCGCGGTCGATGCGCGGCACGCTTTCGAGTCGCTGCTCGACGCCATGGCCGCCGAGCTGGGCCTGGATCCGTTCGCTGCGCGTCGCGCCAACCTGATCATCCCGCCCTGGCGCTCGCTGAACGACCTGCAGGTGAATTCGTATGGCCTCCCGAGCTGCCTCGACCGGGTCGAGCAGGCGTCGGGCTGGAAGACCCGCCGTGGCAAGCTGCCGCGCGGGCATGGTCTCGGCTTGGCCTGCTCGCACTACGTGTCGGGGTCGGCCAAACCGGTGCACTGGAGCGGCGAGCCGCATGCAGTGATCAACCTCAAGCTCGACTTCGACGCCAGCGTGACCGTCCTGACCGGCGCCGCCGACATCGGCCAGGGCTCGTCGACGCTGCTGGCGCAGATCGTGGCCGAGGTGCTGATGCTGCCGATGGCACGCATCCGCGTCATCGCCACCGACAGCGCACTGACGCCGAAGGACAACGGCTCGTACTCCTCGCGCGTCTCGTTCATGGTCGGCAACGCCGCCTTGCGCGCCGCGCAGGAACTGCTGCGCGTGCTGGTCGCTGCCGCGGCGACGCGGCTGCAAGTGAACGCCGAACGGATCGAGTGGCTGGGCGAGCGCTGCTGCGTCGCCGGCACCGACCGGGGGCTGGATTTCGCCGAGGTCGTCAACGCGGCGCTGATCGACAGTGGCACGCTGACGGTCAAAGGAACCTGGTCGACGCCGCCCGAGACCCAGGGCGGCAAGTTCCGCGGCGGCGCGGTCGGCTCGACAGCCGGCTTCTCCTATGCCGCGCAGGTGGTCGAGGTCGCGGTCGACGAGGACACCGGTGCCGTGCGTGTCGAGCGCGTTTGGGTCGCGCACGACTGCGGCTTCGCGATCAACCCGCTGGCGGTCGAAGGCCAGGTGCAGGGCGCCGTCTGGATGGGCATGGGACAGGCGCTGTCGGAAGAGACGCAGTACCACGAGGGGCTGCCGCTGCGGCCCAACATGCTCGACTACCGCATCCCGACCATCGTCGAGTCGCCGCCGATCGAGGTCCATCTCGTCGAGAGCCGCGATCCGCTCGGCCCTTTCGGCGCCAAGGAAGCGAGCGAGGGTGCGCTGCTCGGCTTCCCGCCGGCGCTCACCAACGCGATCTGCGACGCCATCGGCATCCGCCTGACCGAGCTGCCGGCTTCGCCCGACCGCGTGCTCGAAGCGATTCACGCGCGCAAGCGCCGCGAACGGCTGCGCACGAGAGTGGCCGCAGCTTCGCCGGCTGCCCTCGAGGCGAACTGACATGACGATCCCAAGACACCTGCGGTGTCGCTCCGAGGACTGACATGGAGCGCCTGCCCGCGTTCGCCTTGAAGCGCCCGGCCAGCGTCGCCGAGGCCGTCGCCCTGCTGGCGGCCGAGCCCGGCGCCCGGCTGCTCGCCGGAGGGACCGACCTGATGCCGAACCTGCGGCGCGGCATCGAGCACCCGTCGCTGCTCGTCGACCTCGGCGGCGTGCGCGATCTCGGCGACATCGGCTTCAGCGCGGCCGGCCTCTCGATCGGCGCCGGCGTGACCCTGGCGCGGCTTGCCGCCGATCCGCGACTCGCCCGCGACTGGCAGGCGATCTCGCAGGCCGCGGCGTCGATCGCCGGTCCCGGCCACCGCAGTGCCGCCACCCTCGGCGGCAACCTTTGCCTCGACACGCGCTGCGTGTTCTACAACCAGAGCGCATGGTGGCGCGCGGCGAACGATCACTGCCTCAAGCGTGGCGGCGAGGTCTGCCACGTTGCCCCTCAGGGCCGGCACTGCCACGCCGCGTTCTGCGGCGACCTGGCCCCCGCCCTGCTCGTCCTCGGCGCCGAGATCGAACTGGTGGCGCGCCGCGGTGCGCGTCGCATCGCGTTGGCCGACTTGTACTGCGACGACGGCGCCGCCCACCTGTCGATCGCACGCGGCGAGGTGCTGGCGCGCGTCGCGTTGCCGGCCACGTCGGCAGCGCTCGTGTCCGGCTACCGCAAGGCACGGGCACGCGCGGCCACCGATTTCCCGCTCGCCGGCGTGGCCTGCGCGCTGGCGCTTCGTGACGACTGCGTCACGCAGTTGCGGATCGCATTGACCGGCACCAACCCGCGGCCGTTCCTCGTCGCCGGCGTGGACGAACTGAACGGGCGGCCGGTCGACGCCGACATGCTCGCGAAGCTGGGCAAGCTGGTGCAGAAACAGGCCAGCCCGATGCGCACCACGGTGACCCAGGCCCACTACCGGCGCCAGGTGGCGTCGGTGTTGGCGCAGCGTCTGCTGCGCGAACTGGCTGGCGCGCCGAGCTCCGCCACCGGTGGATGCCCGGAGCCGCGATGACGATGAACGCCGCCTCCGTGCTGCTGGACGGCCACGAGCCGCAGCGCATCGCGCTCGTCTGCGGCGCCGAGCAGCTCACCCGCGGCGCGCTGCGCGACGCGGTGGCGCGCGCCGCCGCCGCGTGGCGCGCTCTCGGCCTGGCGCGCGGCGACCGCGTCGCGGTCAAGCTGCCCGACGGTATCGATTGGGTCGTCGCCTATCTCGGCGTGATGGCCGCCGGCGGCGTCGCGGTCGGCGTGAACCCGCGCGTACCGGCCGACGAGTGGCGCGCGATTCTCGACGCCGCCCGGTTCCGCTTCATCCTCGCCGGCGCCAGCGCCGACGCACCGCCGCCGTGGCAGGCCGACGTGCTGCCCCTTCGCCGCTGGCG
>JANXWR010000212.1 GCA_025351025.1 Burkholderiales bacterium
CGCCATTGATGAGTACGTCGCCCATCACAACATCAAACCCAAGCCGTTCATCTGGACCAAGAGCGCTACCGACATCCTGCAAAAGGTCATCCGCGCCAACAGCCGCTTAAGTTCTAAACAGAATGCAACACTACACTAGCGCCTTTTTGCCGGAGCACGACCGCATGGGTTAAGGTGCGGCGCATGCGGGCCTTCGGCGTCTCGTCGTTGCCGCGCGGCGGGCTCGCCGCGCTGGCGTTGGCCATTCTGCTCGCCGGCTGCGCGTATTCGCCGAAGCCGGGCCGCGACGGCCCTCCTGCGAATCCGCCGCCGGGCCTGGCCGGCCAGCCCGATGCCGAGCTGCGCATCGATCCGATCCGCCCCGGCGGCGCCAACAAGCCGTATCAGGCGCTCGGCCGCGACTACATGCCGATCACCCGCGACGTGCCCTTCACGGAGCGCGGCCTCGCGTCCTGGTACGGACGACAGTTTCACGGCCGGCGCACGGCGAGCGGCGAGACCTACGACATGTACGCGATGACGGCGGCGCACCCGACCCTGCCGATCCCGAGCTACGCGCGCATCCGCAATCCGGCCAACGGCCGCGAGGTGATCGTCCGCGTCAACGACCGCGGCCCTTTTCATGCCGGCCGCATCGTCGACCTCAGCTACGCGGCGGCGCTGCGCCTCGATATGTTGCGCGGCGTCGCGCCGGTCGAGCTCGAGCGCATCACCTTCGACGAGATTCGCGCCGGCACCTGGCGGCGCGGCGAGCCCGACACGACGCGGCTGGCCGCGGCGCCGTCGCGATCGAAGCGTGCGGCACCGGCCGATGCGACGGGCGCAGACGTCGCCGTGCCCACACTGACCGCGGTCGCGGCCTTACCCGCCGAGAACGCGGAGCCGCCGCCGGTCCCGCCGACCTTGCCCGCACCCGTGCCCGAGACGAGCGTCGCGTCGATCGCGCCCCCGGTCGCCGCGGCGTCGCCGGCAGCGGCGCGCGGCTTCTGGGTCCAGCTCGGCGCCTTTCGCGAGTCAGGCGGCGCCGAGAATTTCCAGCGCCGGGTCGGCGCCGAGATCGAGTGGCTCGCGCCCCTGCTCGCGACCTTCGGCGATGTCTCGCTCTATCGCGTCCAGGCCGGCCCCTATGCGAGCCGCGACGACGCGCAAGGCGCGGCGGCACGCGTGCGCGAGGCGCTCGGCCTCGTGCCCCTGATCGTCGAACGGCACTGATCGTCGCCTTGCCGCGCACGCGTCGTTCGTGAACTACTCGACCGGCAAGCTGACCTTCATCCTCATCCTCATCCTCATCCTCATCCTCATCCTCATCCTCATCCTCATCCTCATCGTCGCGGTGATCCTCGCCGCGCCCGGCGCATCGATCATCGCGGCGCGCTACCGCGCTGCGCTGCGCAGGCTGATGAGCGCACCCGACGCCCCGACCGCCGCCACCGCCAACGCGACGGCGGTGACACCGAGGGCAGCTTCGTCCGCCGTTGTCGCCTGGCGACCCGCGCCGACAACCGCCGCGCTGGCTGGCGCCTGACGATCTTCCTCGTCCTCGTGTCGCTCGTCGTCGCGATGACGAGCGCGGCGATCTAGCTCCTCGAGATGGACGGCATGCAGGGCTTTTCGGTCAAGCGGCTCGGCGTGCTCCCCGCCATCGGGCTCTGGCCGGCGTTGCCGGCGTTGGCCATCGTCTGGCGCTGGTCGAGTCTGCGCCTGTTCGCATCGTTCGCTCTCTCTTTGCGGCGGCCTTTCTCCTCATCCTGTGGCGCTCGATCGAGCCGCAGCCGCTCGAGGCCTTGATGTTCCTGGTGCTCGACGTGGGCCGTCCTTGCTGTTGATCGCCCTGTTGTGTCTCGGCCGCTCGACGCGCGCCATCGCGCCCTGGTTGATCGCCTGGTGGCCGGCGCGCGCGCCCGGTCGTCTGCTCGCGCGTGCGTGTCGATGCCGAGAGCCTGCTCGGACGACTGCCCGCGCCCGCGGCCGTCGCGACACCGACGTGACCCGAGTCGAGTGACACGTCGCCTGCGACCCGAACCTCGCCGGGCGTCTTGCCGAGGCCGGTGGCGCAGGGGATGATCCGCGCTTCGCCGGGCCCGAACCCACCATCGCCGAGGAGCATCGATCATGGCCGACAAGACATCCGCGAAGAGCGCCGCCGCCAAGACGCCGAACAAGAAGGCCAAGGCCTTGTCCTTGCACATGGGCCTGAACGGTGTCAGCGGCGCTGCCTACGGCGGCTGGGACGGGCCGCTCGCGGCCTGCGAGTTCGACGCCCACGACATGGCCGCGCTGGCCAAGTCGCGAGGCATGAAGCCCACCGTGCTGATCACCAAGAAGGCGACGCGCAACGCCACGCTGTCCGGCATCCGCGCCGCCGCCAAGGCGCTGCAAAGCGGCGACTTCTTCTTTCTCACCTACTCGGGGCACGGCGGCCAGGTGCCCGACGTGAACGGCGACGAAGCCGACAAGAAGGACGAGACCTGGTGCCTCTTCGACGGCCAGCTCATCGATGACGAGCTCTATGCCGAGCTCGAGCAAGTTCAAGGCCGGCGTGCGCATCCTCGTCCTCTCGGACAGCTGCCACAGCGGCACCGTGACGCGCGAAATGGTGATCCCGCCGCCGACCAATCCGACGCAGCGTCCTAAGGACATGCCGGCCGCCGTCGCCATGCGCACCTATCGCGAGCACAGGCCTTCTACGACAAGCTGCAACGCGACATCGCGGTCGCCGCCGGCAAGCCCGTGGTCGATCCCGACAACGCGCTGTCCCAGGTGGCCGTGAGCGGCCGACTCTCGGCGATCGCCGACAAGTTCGATGCCTCGCTGATCCTCATCTCGGGCTGCCAGGACAACCAGACCTCGATGGACGGCGACCACAACGGCGCCTTCACCGAGCAGGTGCTGAAGGTCTGGAACCAGGGGGCGTTCAAGGGCAGCTAAGCGCAGTTCCACGCCCAGGTCAAGGCGCGCATGCCGGCGACGCAGACGCCCAATCTGTTCACGCTGGGCAGCACAGGCGCCCTCCTGACGCAAGAGCCGTTCACGGTCTGAAGGCGCCGATGGCCGCCGAATCCGACATCGTCTTCGTCGTTCCCGGCCAGGCCGAGGCCGCGGCGGTGTCGCGCGGCGCCACGCGGGCCGGCGGCGCACCGATACGCGTCACGGCGCGGCCGGGCGACGATGTCGTCGTGCTGGTGATCGCCAACGGGCCGACCCTGGTCCTGCATCCCGAGGACGCGCGCGACCTCATGCAGGCCCAGGCCGGGGCGCCGACGCGCGGCGCAGCCGTCGGCGCGGCGGCGAACGAGGTCGCCGTTCCGGCCCAGCTCGGCTGGCCCGGGCTCGGCGCCGGCGCGACGCGCGGCGGCATGGGCCAGGCGCTGCTGAGCGGCTTTCACGTCCTCACCGGCCTGGTCAAGGATCCGGCCGCCAGCATGGTCGCGGCGGCGGTCACGAAGAAGGTCGACGGTCAGGTCGATGCCGGGGTCTACCAGCTCGGCGCCGATGCGCTGACGGCTTTGAAAGGCAGCGGCCGCAAGCTCGACCAGGTGCCCGCGGCGAGCGACGGCGGGCCGTTGCTCATCCTCGTCCACGGCACCTTCAGCGACACGCCGGGCACCTTCGGCAAGCTCTGGACGCAGCACAGCGCGGTCGTGCGCGATCTGTTCTCGCGCTATGCGAATCGCGTCTACGCGCTCGACCATCCGACCCTCGGCGCCAGCCCGATCGGCAACGCGCTGACCCTCGTGCGCGCGCTGTCGGCCGGCGCCCGCCTGCATCTGCTCACGCATTCGCGTGGCGGCCTTGTCGCCGAGGTGCTGGCGCGCGCCTGCGGCGGCGGTGCCTTGGCCGCAGACGTGCTCGCCTTGTTTGCCGACGCCCGCTACGCGCAGCATCGCAGCGACCTGCGCGCCCTCGTCAAGGAAGCGCAGGCCAAGGGATTGCGCGTCGAGCGTGTCGTGCGCGTCGCCTGCCCGGCGCGCGGCACGCTGCTCGCGTCGAAGCGGCTCGACGCCTATCTCTCGATCCTCAGCTGGTGTCTCGAGCTGGCGAGCATTCCGGTGGCGCCGCAGCTCGTCGACTTCCTGCACGAGGTGGCGCGACGCCGCGCCGATCCCGGCGAGATGCCTGGCCTCGAAGCGATGACGCCCGAAAGCCCGGTCGTCGCCTGGCTCAACGGCGCGCCCGAAGCGATTCCCGGCGAGCTGCGCGTCGTCGCCGGCGACATGCAGGGCGACTCGATCGGCTCGTGGGTGAAGACGCTGCTCTCCGACGCCTTCTACTGGACCGACAACGACCTCGTCGTGCAGACCCGATCGATGTACGGCGGCGCGCCGCGTGCGCCGACCGCGGCCGGCGGCGGTGCCAGCTTCCTGCTCGACCGCGGTGGCAAGGTCTCGCACTTCAACTACTTCAGCAACGACCGCACGGTGAAAGGCGATCGCCGATGCGCTGAGCGACGACCAGCCGGCCGACTTCGCCAGCATCGGTCCGCTCTCCTGGGCCGGCCAGGAGGCGAGCGGCACGCGCGCCGCCAAGGCCCTCGTGGTCGACGCCACGGTCGCCGAGCGCCCGGCGGTCTTCGTCATTCCGGGCATCTCGGCTCCAACCTGGCGCTCGACGGCAAGCGCATCTGGCTCGGCGTCGGCTTCGCCAACAGCCTGCAAGGTCTGGGCTGGAATCCGGACACCGCGTCGCGTGTCGTGCCCGACGGGCCGATCGGCAGCGTCTACGACGACCTGATCGCGCGCCTCGGCGAAACCCACGAGGTGATCCCCTTCGCCTTCGACTGGCGCCGGCCGATCGAGGACGAGGCGCAGCGCCTCGCCGCCGCCGTCGATGCCGCGCTCAGCGCGCGCGCCACGAGCCAGCTGCCGGCGCGCATCGTCGCCCATTCGATGGGCGGCTTGGTGGCGCGCACCATGGCCCTCGAAAAGCCCGACACTTGGCAGCGCATGCTGGCGCGCGACGGTGCGCGCGTGCTCATGCTCGGCACGCCGAACGGCGGCTCGTGGTCGCCGATGCAGACGCTTTCCGGCGACGACACCTTCGGCAACGCGCTCGCCGCCTTCGGCTCGCTGTTCGACAACCGCGGCGCGCGTTCGACGATGGCCGGCATGCCGGGCTTCATGCAGCTGCAGGCGTCGCTGCTCGATCCCACGCTTCGCCTCGATCGGGCCGAGAGCTGGCAAAAGCTCGCCGGCGACGACATGGCGCGGCTGCGCAAGCGCAACAGCTGGCACGACGAAGGCCCGCAGCAGACGATCTACCAATGGGGCGCGCCGCCGCAAGACGTGCTCGACCAGGCCGTCAAGCTGCGCCGCCGTCTCGACACGCAGGCCGCGGCTCTCGGCAGCGACGCGGCCAAGATGCTGCTCGTCGTCGGCCACGCGTCGTTCACGCCGGCGGGCTACACGATGGGCGACGCTGGCCTCGAATACCTCGACGCGCCTGGCGGTGGCGACGGCCGCGTGCCGCTTTTGTCGGCGCTGCTGCCTGGCGTGCGCACCTGGAAGCTCGATGCCACGCACGGCGACCTGCCGAGCAAGACGAATGCCTTTGCGGCCTACGTCGAGCTGCTGGTCAAGGGCGAGACGACCCTGATCGAGCCGCTCGATGCCGCCAGCCTGATCGCGCGCGGCGCCGCTGCACCGACGGTCACTCTCGATGCCTCTTCCTCGGGGGCACGCAGCCGTCCGTCGCGCGGCATGCTCGGCTCGGAGCCGCCCTCCAGCGCCGTCGACGTGCTGGGCTCCTTCGCGTCGTCGCCGGTCGGTGACGACAACAAGCGCGCCAGTCCTGCGCTGCACGTGTCTGTGCTCAACTGCGACCTGAAGTTCGTGCACCAGCCGCTGCTGGTCGGCCACTATCGCTCGATTGCGCTGACCGGCACCGAAGCCGTGGTCGACCGGCTGGTCGCGTCGGCGATGAGCAAGTCGCTCTCTGCGGGCCTGTATCCCGACGCCGCCGACACGCACCAGATCTTCGGCAACGTGCGCCAGGATCCGGACAATGTGCTGGCGATGGCCCGCCCGCTCGCCGTCGTCGTCGCCGGGCTGGGCGAGGAAGGAAAGCTGCGCGCCGTCGACCTGGCCTGGACGGTACGCCAAGCCGTCATCGCTTACGCACAACGTCTCGCCGAGCAGGCGGCCGGTGCGCCCGCCGAGTTCGAGCTCGCGGCGACTCTCATCGGCAGCGGCGGCACCGGCATCAGCGCCGGCAGCGCGGCGCAGTCGATCGCACAAGGCGCCTACGAGGCCAACCTCAAGCTGCGCGAGAACGGCTGGCCGCAGATCGGCCGGCTTGTCCTCGTCGAGTTCTACCTCGACCGCGCCAGCGATGCCTGGCGCGCCCTCGAGGTGCAGGGCACCGCGGTGGCCAATCAGTCGAAGCTGGTCGGCCCGGTGCAGGCCGGTGCCGGCGCCTTGCGGCGCTCGCTCGACCCGAGCTATCGCGGTGCCGCCTACGACCTGGTCAGCGCCGTGACCAGCCAGCGCAGCGACGGCGAGCCGACCATCACCTACAACCTCGACACGCGGCGCGCGCGCACCGAGGTCCGGGCTCAGCAGACGCAGGGCACGCTGGTGCGAGAGCTGGTCGCCAAGGCCTCCAACGATGCCAACCGCGATGCGCAGATCGGCCGCACGCTGTTCGACCTGCTCGTGCCGGTCGAGATGGAGCCCTTCCTCGGCGGCACCACCGAAATGGTGCTCGAGCTCGACGCCGGCACGGCCGCGATCCCCTGGGAGCTGCTCGACACACCCGGCTCGCAGGCCGCCGGCGGCGACCCGCGACCGTGGGCGGATCCGCTCCAAGCTGTTGCGCAAGCTCCGCACCAACGAGTTCCGCGCCCAGCCCTCGGATGCCGACGCCGACGGCAGCGTCCTCGTCATCGGCGAGCCGCTCGTCGACGAAACCCGCTACCCGCCGCTGCCCGGCGCGCGC
>JANXWR010000220.1 GCA_025351025.1 Burkholderiales bacterium
CGACTGTCCGGTCGCGCTCGCCGTCTCGCTGCATGCGCCCGACGATGCCCTGCGCGACGAGCTCGTGCCGCTGAACCGCAAGTACCCGATCGCCGAGCTGCTGGCCTCATGTCGACACTATCTCGAGCGCGCGCCGCGCGACTTCGTCACGCTCGAATATTGCATGCTCGACGGCGTCAACGACTCGCCGGAGCAGGCGGAGGCGCTGCTTGCGCTGGTGCGTGGCGACGGCAGCGCAACCTCGCCAGGCCTTTCGTGCAAGGTCAATCTCATCCCCTTCAATCCGTTTCCCGAGTCGGGCCTGCATCGCTCGCCGGTGGCGCGCGTCTCGGCGTTCGCGGCCGTCCTGCTCGACGGCGGCATCGTCACGACGGTGCGCAAGACCCGAGGCGACGACATCGCAGCCGCCTGCGGCCAGCTTGCCGGCGAGGTGCAGGATCGGACGCGTATCGGCGAGCGGACGGTTCGGGAGGTGCCGGTGCGGATCGAGCGGCGTGCCGCGGCACCGGTGTCGCGCAGGCCCGCGCCGGCCGCGCGCGAACGGAGCGTGTCATGAGCCAGATCGTCGGAATGCGTGGCTGCGCAGTGCTGCTTGGCAGTGTCGTCGCGCTTAGCGGCTGCGTCACCTCGAGCTCAGGCGGCGAAGGCCTGACCCCGAGCGGGCCGCGCTCGACGGCGGCGACGCCGGCCAACGAGTCCAAGGATCGCATCACCGCATCCGACGAGCCCGACGCGCAAAAGCGGGCCCGCGCACGGATGGAGCTCGCCTCGGCGTACTTCGGCCAGGGCCAGATGTCGACCGCGCTCGATCAGGTCAAGCTCGCGATCATTGCCGACCCGCTCTACGGCGAGGCCTTCAACCTGCGCGGCCTGATCTACGCCAACCTCGGCGACACGGTGCTCGCCGAAGAAAGCTTCAAGCGGGCCCTGCAGATCAATGCGCGCGATGCCGACACGATGCACAACTACGGCTACTACCTGTGCCAGCAGAAGCGCTACGCCGAATCGAACGCGCTGTTCTCGCAGGCGCTGGCGGTGCCGCAATACACCGGCGTGGCGCGTACGCTGTTGACGCAGGGCGTCTGCCTGGCCTACGCGGGCCAGCTGGCTGAATCCGAAGCTGCGCTGTCGCGGGCCTACGAGCTCGACCCGTCGAGCCCGTTCACCGCCACCAACCTGGCCGAGGTGCTCTACCGCCGCGGCGACTTCGAGCGGGCTCGCTTCTACATCCGCCGCGTCAACGCGCTGCCCGAGGTGTCGAATTCGCAGACGCTCTGGCTCGCCGCGCGCGTCGAGCACAAGCTCGGCAACTGGCAGGGCACGACCGAGTTCGGCCGGCAGTTGACGAACCGTTTCCCACAATCGCGCGAAGCGTCCTCTTTCTCGCGCGGCGCATTCGATGAGTGAGGGCGAGGGCGCGTCGGCCCCGGCCGCTGCGCCGTCGGCCGGGCGCCTGCTGCGCGAAGCGCGCGAGAAGCAAGGCCTGCACATTGCCGCGCTCGCGGCCTCGATCAAGGTCTCGCCGAAGAAGCTCGAGCTGCTCGAGTCCGACCGCTTCGACGAGTTGCCCGACGCGACATTCACGCGCGCCCTGGCGCAGACCGTCTGCCGCGCCCTCAAGACCGACCCGGGCGCCGTCATGCGCCTGCTGCCGCCGCCGGGGGGGCACCGCCTCGAGCAGGTCGGCGAAGGCCTGAACACGCCGTTTCGCGAGCGGCCCGGCCTGCTCGTGCAGCGCGACTGGGGTCAGGTCCTCACCAACCCGGGACTGTGGCTGACTCTGCTGATTCTGGCCGCCGCCATCGTTGTTTACTTCCTTCCGCCGAGCCTCACCGGCCTGCCGACCGGTCGCGCGCGCGCCGCCTCGGCACCCGCGGCCCAGTCCGGCGTCGAGCCGGGCATGCCGCCCGACGCCGCCAGCGAGGCGTCGGCGGTGCCCGCGAGCGCGCCCCTGGCTGCGGTCGTGCCGACGCCGCTCGTCGAATCGCGCGAGCTCGCGTCGGTGCCCGTCGCGGCTCCGGTGGCGTCGATCGTCACCGCGAGTACCGCGGCGGCCAGCCAGGTCTCGATTCCCGCCGTGGTTGCCGCAGCGCCGTTCGCGCCCGCATCGACGGCCGGCGGCCTGCCTCCGGGCATGCTTCAATTGCATACCTCGGCACCGTCGTGGATCGAGATCAACGATGGCCGCGGCCAGCCGCTCGTGTCGCGCCTGATGAAAGCCGGCGAGTGGGCCGGCGTCGATGGTGTGCCGCCGTTGCGGGTGCGCATCGGCAACGCGGCGGGAACGCAAATCGTGTTTCGGGGTCAGCCCACCGACCTCAAGGCATTCACGCGCGACAACGTGGCCCGCCTCGAACTCAGGTAGAGAGCGACATCATGCGAGACGACCGTTCTTCCCTCGACGCTTTCATCGAGCCGGCGCACCCCGCGCCGCGCCGCTCGCGCCAGGCGAAAGTCGCTTGGGGTGCGCGCGTCGTCACGGTCGGCGGCGACGCGCCGGTGCGCGTGCAGTCGATGACCAACACCGACACCGTCGACACCATCGGCACGGCGATCCAGGTCAAGGAGCTGGCGATCGCTGGCTCCGAGCTGGTCCGCATCACGGTCAACACGCCCGAGGCGGCGGCGGCTGTGCCCTACATCCGCGATCAGCTCGACAAGATGGGCATCGACGTGCCGCTGATCGGCGACTTCCACTACAACGGCCATCGCCTGCTCGCCGACTATCCGTCCTGCGCCGAGGCGCTCTCGAAGTACCGCATCAACCCGGGCAACGTCGGCAAGGGCGACAAGCACGATCGGCAGTTCGCGCAGATGGTCGAGGTGGCCGCGAAGTTTCGCAAGCCCGTGCGCATCGGCGTCAACTGGGGCAGCCTCGACCAGGAGTTGCTCACCGAGCTGATGGACGAGAACGCCAGGCTCGCCGAGCCGCAGGAACCGCGCCAGATCATGTATCGGGCGATCATTCTTTCGGCCTTGTCGTCGGCGCGGCGTGCCGAAGAGATCGGCCTGGCGCCGGAGCAGATCATCCTGTCGTGCAAGATGTCCGGCGTGCAGGACCTGATCAGCGTCTACCGGGCGTTGGCTCGGCAGTGCGACTACCCGCTGCATCTCGGCCTGACCGAAGCCGGCATGGGCACCAAGGGCACGGTGGCGTCGACGACGGCGCTGGCGATCCTGCTCCAGGAAGGCATCGGCGACACGATCCGCGTTTCGCTGACGCCGCAGCCCGGCGAGGCGCGCACGCAGGAGGTCGTGGTTGCGCTCGAGATCCTGCAATCGCTCGGACTGCGCGCGTTCAACCCGAGTGTCACCGCCTGCCCGGGCTGCGGTCGGACGACCAGCACCACCTTCCAGGACCTGGCCAAGCAGATCGACGACTTCCTGCGTGCGCAAATGCCGGTGTGGAAGGTCCGCTATCCCGGCGTCGAAACGATGAAGGTGGCGATCATGGGCTGCATCGTCAACGGCCCCGGCGAGAGCAAGCATGCCGACATCGGCATCAGCCTGCCGGGCACCGGCGAAGCACCCGCGGCGCCGGTCTTCATCGACGGCAAGAAGGCGATGACGCTGCGCGGCGAAGGCATCGCCACCGAGTTCCAGGCCCTGGTGGAAAACTACATCGAGAAGCGATTCGGCTGATGCAGAAGACTGTTCGCCGGCGGCACCGCGCCGCCGCCGGGCCGCCCCAAGGCGGCGCGCGCCCCCTCGGGGGGCAGCGCCGTGGCGAAGGCGCAAGCGTGGGGGCTTCGTGACTGCACTGCGCGCCGTCAAGGGCATGAACGACATCCTGCCGCCGGAATCGGCGCGCTGGGAATGGTTCGAGGACAAGGTGCGCGAGCTGATGCGCCGCTACGCCTACCAGAACGTGCGCACGCCGGTGGTCGAACCGACGGAGCTCTTCGTGCGCGGCATCGGCGAGATGACCGACATCGTCGAGAAGGAGATGTATTCCTTCGAGGACGCGATGAACGGCGACCGCCTCACGCTCAGGCCCGAGGCGACGGCCGGCATCGTGCGCGCGATGGTCGAGCACAACGCGCTCTACAACGGGCCGCTGCGCCTGTGGAGCCAGGTCGTCGTGTTCCGTCACGAGCGGCCTCAGAAGGGCCGCTACCGCCAGTTCCACCAAATCGACGTCGAGGCACTCGGCCACGCCGGCCCGGACGTCGACGCCGAGCAGATCCTGATGTGTCGCGCGCTCTGGCGCGACCTCGGCCTGGTCGAAGGCCGCGACGTCAGGCTCGAGATCAACAGCCTCGGCCAGCCGGACGAGCGCAGCGCGCACCGCGCCGCGCTGATCGCGCACTTCGAGCAGGATGCCGACAGTCTCGACGAGGACGCGCGGCGTCGCCTGCACAGCAATCCGCTGCGCATCCTCGACAGCAAGAACCCGGCGATGCAGTCGATCATCGAGTCGGCCCCGAGGCTCATGGCCTTTCTCGGTCCCGAGTCGATGGCTCACTTCGATGCGGTGCGTGGCGTGCTCGACGCCGCCGGCCTGGCGTACCGCGTCAACCCGCGCCTGGTGCGTGGCCTCGACTACTACAACCTCACCGTCTTCGAGTGGATGACCGACCACCTCGGCTCGCAAGGCACGGTCTGCGGCGGCGGTCGCTACGACGGCCTGTTCGAGCAACTCGGCGGCAAGGCGACGCCGGCGGTCGGCTGGGGCATGGGCATCGAGCGCATGCTGCTGCTGCTCGAGTCGGTCGGTGTCGCCATGCCGGGCGCCGCCGCCGACGTCTACGCCGTCGTGCCGAGCGTTGCCGCCCTGGCCGTGGCGATGAGCACCTGCGAGGCCTTGCGCGCCGTTGGCGTCTCGGTACTGATGCATGCCGGCGGCGCCGAAGGCCGCGGCAGCATGAAGTCGCAGTTCAAGAAGGCCGACTCCAGCGGCGCCCGCTACGCGATCGTCTTCGGCGACAGCGAGCTGGCGCGCGGCGAGGTCGGGCTCAAGCCGCTGCGCGACGCCGGCGCGGCGCAGCGCGTCGTGGCCCTGATCGACCTGGCCTCGTGGGCCGCAACCCTCACCGCATAATCCCCGGTTTGCCCGCTGACCGCACGCCATGGCCACCCAACTCGACCTCGAAGAACAGGAACAGCTCGACCAGCTCAAGGCGTTCTGGAACCAGTACGGCAATCTCATCACCGGACTGATCGTCGTCGTCGCCGGCGCCTACCTGGCCTGGTTCGGCTGGAACTGGTACCAGCGCGACCAGGGCGCCAAGGCGGGATCGATGTACGACGAGTTCGAGCGTGCCGCGCAGAGCAACGACGCCGACCGCAGCGGCCGTATCTTCACCGACATGAAGGAGCGCTTTCCGCGCACCGCCTTCACCGGCCAGGCCGGTTTGCTCGCCGCCAAGCTGGCCACCGACAAGGGCCAGGCCGACGCCGCGCGCGCCGACCTGACCTGGGTTGCCGAGAACGGCTCCGAGACCGAATACCGTGCCGTGGCGCGGCTTCGCCTCGCTGGCCTCTTGCTCGACGAGAAGAAGTACGACGAAGCCTCGAAGCAGCTCGACGGCGTCGACGGCACCGAGTTCGCGGCGCTCGCCGCCGACCGCCGCGGCGACATCCTGATGGCTCAGGGCAAGACCGAGGAAGCGAAGGCGGCCTACCAGAAGTCGTGGAGCGCGATGGACGCGAAGGTCGACTACCGCCGCATCGTCGAGGCCAAGCTCAACGTGATGGGACTCAACCCGGCCGGCGCCGCGAGCGGCGTGGAGACGGGTAAATGAGGGCCGCCCTCGGGCTCGCGCTCGCCGCTTTGCTGAGCGCCTGCTCGCTGCTCGGCCCCGATAAGCCGAAGCCGAAGCCGCTCGAGCCGATCACGTCGCAGATCACGGTGCGCCAAGTCTGGAACCAGGGCATCGGCGCGGTCCAGTTTCCGCTCACGATGGCGGTGAACGGGGCCGTCGTCACGGTCGCGGCGAGCGACGGCACGGTGCTCGCGATCGAAGCCGAAAGCGGCAAGGCGCTCTGGCGCGGCAACGCCGGCGCCAAGCTCTCGGCCGGTGTCGGCAGCGACGGCAAGGTCGCCGCGGTGGTCACGCGCGATGGCGACCTCGTTGCTCTGGAGGCTGGCCAGGTCAAATGGAAGAAGCCGCTCGCCGTACGCGTCGCGACGGCGCCGCTGGTGGCCGGCGGTCGCGTCTTCGTGCTTGGCATCGACCGCACCGTGCAGGCCTTCGACGCCTCGGACGGCGCCAAGATCTGGCAGGTGCAACGCCCCGGCGACCCGCTCACGCTGGCGCAGTCGGGCGTCATCACCGCCTTTCGCGACACGCTCGTCGTCGGCCAGGGCCCGCGCATGGCCGGCTTCGATCCGGTCGCCTCGACGCTGCGCTGGGAAGTGCCGGTCGGATCGCCGCGCGGTGCCAACGAGGTCGAGCGGCTCGCCGACCTAGTCGGCCCGGCGCTGCGCACCGGCGACCTGCTCTGCGCACGCTCGTTCCAGGCGGCGGTCGGTTGTGTCGATGCCGACAAGGGCCGCGTCATGTGGACCAAGACCATCGGCGGGACCGACGCCATCGGCGGCGATGCCGAGCTGCTGTTCGGCGCCGACGCCTCCGACCGCATCACGGCCTGGAAGACGGCGAGCGGCGACGTCGCATGGACCTCGGAGACGCTCATGTTCCGTGGCCTCGGCGCGCCGGCGGTGGCCGGCTCGTCAGTCGTCTTCGGTGACCTTGACGGCACGCTGCACTGGCTGTCGCGCGCCAAGGGCGAAGCGCAGCTCCGCTCGAGCACCGACGGCAGCGCGCTGGCGGTACCGCCGGTGGTCGTGGGCGGCGTGCTGATCGTCGTCACGCGCTCGGGCGGGATGTTCGCGTTCAGGCCGTCCTGAGATGAAGCCCCCACGCTCACTGCGTTCGCTGCCCCAAGGGGACC
>JANXWR010000223.1 GCA_025351025.1 Burkholderiales bacterium
CACGGGACAGCTCCTGGCGTAACCGGTCAGAGTTCCTATCGGGCCGCGAAGCGATCGTTCAGTTCCTTATCCGCAAGTGGAGCAGGGAGCACGACTACCGGCTGATCAAAGAGCTTTGGGCTTTCCACGCCGATCGGATCGCTGTGCGGTTTGCGTACGAGTGGCACGACGACTCCGGAAACTGGTTCCGCTCCTATGGAAACGAGAACTGGGAGTTCGACGAACACGGGTTCATGCGACGCCGCATTGCCAGCATCAACGATCAGCCCATCCAAGAGAGCGACCGCAAGTACCGGTGGCCGCTGGGGCCACGTCCAGGCGATCATCTCGGCTTGTCAGAGCTTGGCCTGTGAAAAACGAGAAGACGCCGCCTATTGCGTCATCGAGCCTCCGGACGCGCTGGTACGCATGCGCGAGTCGTCACTGTCATGAGAGAGGAGCCGTCCGCACGCGGCCGCGGCTGCACCGCCGGCCGGCGCCGCGAACAGGAGCTGGGCGGGAAGTCGACATGCGCTCGAAGGATCGAAGAGATTCAAGCCGAAGGCTGCGCCGACCAACGATCGAGGATCCGAATTAGCATTCACGTCGTAGCGCACGCGACCTCACCAGCTTCCGGAACCCCGGCGCAGGCTCGTACGCTGAGTCGCACAACGCAGGAGTCAAGCCACCATGTTTTCACATGTCAGTCGCCGGACAGTCATCGTGGCGGCGTTTCTCATAGCGCCAGCTGTCGCGTTCACCCAATCGGCGCCGCTAGCTCCACGCGAAGTGCCCGCGAAGACGATCCCGGTACCGAATACCGTGAGCCCCGAGCTGCAGGCGATCATCGCGCAGCCGCTGCGCACCGCCTGGAACACGCCGCCGACCACGCCCGAAGGCTGGAAGCAACTCGCCGAGTCGATCCGCGCCGGCGCGGCACCGAACGTCGAGGCGATGCGCCAGCGCCTGAAGGTGAAGGTCGAGCCCGGCACGATGGCGGGCGTCAAGATCTACACGGTCACGCCCGAGAAGGTGCTGCAGGAGAACAGCGACCGCGTGCTGATCCAGATCCACGGCGGCTGCTATGTCCTGAACCCCGCCGAGGCCGCCCTGCCCGAGGCGATGCTGATCGCGGCGATCGGCGGCTACCGCGTCATCGCGGTCGACTACCGCATGCCGCCGGAGGCCTACTTCCCGGCCGCGCTCGACGACTCGATGGCGGTCTACAAGGAAGTCATCGCCAAGACCGACCCGAAGCGCGTCGGTCTCATCGGCACCTCCGCCGGCGGCGCGCTGGTGCTGGAGATGGGCTTGCGCGCCAAGCAGCTGGGCTTGCCGATGCCGGGCGCGATCGCGTCGGGGACGCCGATGTCCGACAGCACCAAGACCGGCGACAGCTTCTACACGAACGCGATGCTCGACAACGTCCTCGTCTCGACCGAAGGCTTCTGCGATGCCGCCGCGGCGTTCTACGCCAAGGGGCACGACCTCAAGGACCCGCTGATCTCGCCGATCTACGGCGACATGAGCGGCTTCCCGCCGACCATCCTCACCTCGGGCACGCGCGATCTTCTGCTCAGCAACACGGTGCGCGTGCATCGCAAACTCCGCAACCTCGGCATCGATTCGTTCCTGCAGGTCTACGAGGGCCAGTCGCACGCGCAATACGGCCGCGACGACCGGATCCCTGAGGTGCGCGAGGCGTTCACGGAGATCGGCACGTTCATGAACAGCCATCTCAAGAGATAGCGAGCATCGAAGAATGACGTTCAGAGGCTGGGGCTTTCCCTCCCACAGGAGATACACGTGAGCACTGTCAAGATCACCGCACTCAAAAACGGACCCTACAAGGTGGAGGGCTCGATTCAGCTCTTGCATGACACCGCGCCTGTCGACACGTTGGGTAAGGACACAGTGTTCCTGTGCCGTTGCGGAGCCTCAAGCAAAAAGCCGTTCTGCGACGGTACGCATTCCAAGATCGGCTTCCAAGCGGCCGCGAGCATGGTGCCGGAGAGCAAAGAAGACTGAAGATCTACCCGCGCGTCGTCGCGCGCCTCGAAGCACGTCGACGCCGCACGTTTCCAAACACGACGTGCGTTGACCCGGCAGCTTTGCGGACGTACAGCCAGGCGCACGCCGCAGCGGTCCTTTAACGTCCGCTCGCGGGTTGAGCGCAGCCGAGGGCTCGGCTCGAGGCTCGAGGAACCCTCCGCCGCAATTGTTTCTCTCGCCGATCGATGCCGAGACAAGCTCTGTTGACAACAGCACCGCAGCGCTGGAGCATCGCCTCCGCTTCGCCGGCCGCTTCTCGGGACGGACATCACTCTAGCACTGACGACAGGACATTCATTCATGATCAAACGTCTCGCACTGGCCCTCGGCCTCGCGTCACGCACGGCTCCCTCAACGCAGACAAGTCGAACGCCATCCTGATGGTCACCGCGATCGGCGGCAATCATCATCGACTCGACTACTTGATTGGTCCGGGCCGTGCCCTCGACCCGGGCAAGTTCTTCATCATCTGCACCGACGCGATCAGCAACGGGCTGACCACCTCCCCTTCCAACAGCAAGGCGCAGCCGCGCATGCAGTTTCCGCGCTTCAACATTCGCGACATGGTGACGTCGCAGCAGCGCCTTGTGACCGAGAAGTTCGGCATCAAGAAGCTGGTGACCGTGATCGGCGCATCGATGGGCGGCATGCAGGCGCTGCAATGGGCCGTGAGCTACCCCGACATGATGGACAGCATCGTGCCGATCATCCCTCTGGGCCGCACCCCGGCGTGGACAACGGGCGTGCTCGAGATGCTGCGACAGGGAATCATGGCCGACCCGCGCTGGATGGGCGGTAACTACGCCGCTGACGCCCCGCACGAGCAGGGCATGCGCCTCTGGGCGGGATGGCTCTCGGGCGGGTGATGTCCCAGGCGTAGTTGGAACTTAAGGCGGCGGTTTCCGGCGAATTCGACAGAATCGGATTTGCCTACTTCAA
>JANXWR010000248.1 GCA_025351025.1 Burkholderiales bacterium
GGTGTTGCGCTTGGGCTTGCGGTCCTTGGAGAACCGACCTTTACCGCGGGGCGGGGGCATGTGATGACCTCTCTACTTCAATTCGATGGATTGGACGTGGAAGACGATGCCACGGCCGTTGCGTTGGGCGCCGATGAAGCCCTCGAATGCATGCTCGACGCCGAGCTCGGCCTCGAGCAGACGCTCGGCGACCGGACCGACACCGCGGGCGCGGATCTCGAACGAGATTCGACGCTGCGTGCCGAGCTGGGCGACTTCGGATTCATGCTTCAGGCTCAAGTCGAGCGCAGGCAGTCCCGCCGGGGTGAATCGCAGAGCACCGCGCTCGACGATAGCCGCCGTCAGGGCGAGCCGGTTCGTCAGGCCGAAGCCTCCTGCGGCGCACGCCGCGATTCCTCGCGGTCGACGGTCTTCATCATGACCGAAGGCGTCGTCTCGGCGTGGCTCTTGACCACCGTCAGGTGGCGCAGCACGGCATCGTTGAAGCGAAACCCGGTCTCGAGCTCGTTCAACACTTTGTTGTCGCACTCGATGTTGATGCACAGGTAGTGCGCCTTGGCGAGCTTCTGGATCATGTAGGCCAGCTGGCGCCGTCCCCAATCCTCGACCCGGTGGACCTTGCCGCCGCCGGCGGTGACCAGGGTCTTGTAGCGTTCCAGCATGGCCGGAACCTGTTCGCTCTGATCCGGATGGATCAGGAGCACGATCTCATAGTGACGCATCGAATCTCCTTGTGGGTTCCGCCGCAGCATTTGCACTGCATCGGCGAGGAAGCCGCTTCGCGATCGATTGGCGGAGCGGCAAGGTAAAGCCCACAAGTATACCTCGACACGAAGGGCGAGTGCGTCGGCATCCACCCGCCCTCGCCTTGCGTATCCGAGCCCCGACGCCGCGAGATGGCGCCGTTGCATTTCGCAACACCAAGCAGGGCCTCGGCGGCCTCGGAATGCGGAATTCCTCGACGCCTGCGGCTAGAGATTGCCTCGAGACCGGCGGTCCATGGCTTGTCGAGAAAGACATGGGGATTACACTGCACACTGGTGACTGCGGTGCCTCGCAAGGGCCGTCGCCATCTTCGAACCGACGGCACGCCGGTTGCCGCGGGTCTGGAACGGGACCGATTCGATGAGCAATTCCAGCGGCAGCAGCAAGTTTGCCCGGGAGTCTTCGAACCCCGGGACTGGCAACGCCGGTCCGCGGGAAGACTGGCCAGCGACCCGCGCCGAAGCCGCCACCCAGGAAGAGATCGACGAAGGGCAGGCGACCCGCGCGCTGACCGGCCGCAACGCGCCCGAAGAATGGCCGGCGACGCGCGCCCAGCTCGACACGTCACCGCGTCCGGGCGACGAGTGGCAGCCGACCCGGACGGCGCGCAGCCCCAATCCCGCCGAGTCGCCTGACGCCTGGGCGTCGACACGTGCCCACACCGCGCTGGCGACCCAGCTTCTTCCAGACGAGAACGACTACCTCGCCGGCGAGAAGGACGAGATCGGCCGGCAGATCGGCGGCAACGAACGCGAGCTGTTCGTCTCCTGCGCCCCGGCCGAGGCGCTGCAGCAGCAGTTCGACCACCTGCACCCGGAATTCATCGCCGTTCACGACATCGCCACGGCGTCGTCGCGAAAGCTGCTTGCGGGCATCGCCGCGGCGAGCGGTCGCGCCGTGCAAAAGCTGGTCATCCGCCGCCAGGGCTACGGCACGGCGCTGGCCACGCTCGAGTTCGTCGAGCTGCCGACCACCGACAACCAGTCGCTCCGCCTCTACACCACCGAAGCCGACGCCGACAGCACCGCCCGACACGCCCTCGCCAAGACCTTGCTCGCGAACAGCCGGCTCGGCGTCATCATGGTCGGCGAGCTGCCCGGCCACGCCATCGCCGCGGCTCTGAAGCCGGTGCACGACGACATCCTCGCCGGCCCCTGGCCGAACCGTAACCTGCTGCTGCTGCCGCTGGCTTCGGCGAGCACGCTGGTGACGCATGGGCTCGATCTCGGCCGGGGCACCGGCGTCGCGGTGCGAACCACGCCGCAGGTCGCCCGTCCGGCCGACGCCTGGGCCTTCATCACCGGCACCTGGAGCCGCCTGCGCGAACAGGCGCCGACCGACGGCCGTGCCGTGCCCGAGCTCGGCGCCTTCAGGCCCGCCGCTCACCAGCCGCGCAAGGGCCAGCTCGCGCCGGTCATGGGCGGCATTCCGTCCGGCGACACGATGCCGATGGAGGAGCAACCGCCGCTCACCCTGACGATGCAGCCGATGCCGGCGATCGCCAGCGGTTTCTCGGCCACGCCGCCCTCGACCCTGATCGAGCGCTACGTGCGCCAGGTGAGCGAGCTCAACGGCGTCGTCAGCTGCTGCGTCTTCGAGACCCAGGGCGGGCATCCCATTGCCCACGGCGGCGCCAATCCTGGCGGCATCGCTCTGGCCACCCATGGCAGCGAGCTGCTCCTGTCGATGATGAACGTGAGCCGTGCCCTCGGCTTCGGCCACAGCCTGCCGGAGGCGGCGATCACCCTCGGCTCGCATCACCTGCTGCTGCGCGGCGTGCCCAAGAACCCGGGCCTGGCGATGCACGCCGTACTCGACAAGACGAGCGCCAACCTGACGCTCGCCCGCTTGCAGATCATGCGCCTCGACACGCTCTTCGACGAGCCGACCCAAGCCGCCTGAATTCCCGCGCAAGCGCGGCCGTCATCCTGAGCGAAGCGAAGGCTCCCGGCTTCCGCAGAGACTCTTCGCTCGGCTCAGAGTGACAGCGCCGTCTCAGTGGACGACGCGTTCGAACGCGAAGCCGCCGTCCCTGAAGTCGACCGGGATCACGTCCTTCGGGCCGAAGCGGCCCTCGAGGATCAGCTTCGAGACCGGGTTTTCGATCTGCCGCTGGATCGCCCGCTTCAAGGGCCGCGCGCCGAACACCGGATCGAAGCCGACCTTGGCCAGCTCGGCGATCGCCCGCGCCGAGACGTCGAGCTTCATGTCCATCTTCTCGAGCCGCGCCTCGAGGATCTTGAGCTGGATCTTGGCGATCGCCTGGATGTTCTTGGCATCGAGGGCGTGGAAGACCACGGTCTCGTCGACCCGGTTCAGGAACTCGGGCCGGAAGTGCTTCTTGACCTCGATCCAGACCGCGTCATTGATCGCCTCGGAGCTCTGCCCCACCATCTGCATGATCTGCTGCGAGCCTAGGTTCGAGGTCATGACGATGACCGCGTTCTTGAAGTCGACGGTGCGACCCTGGCCATCGGTCAGGCGGCCGTCGTCGAGCACCTGCAGCAGGACATTGAAGACGTCGGGGTGAGCCTTTTCCACTTCGTCGAGGAGCAGCACGCAATAGGGCTTGCGGCGCACCGCCTCGGTCAGATAGCCGCCCTCGTCGTAGCCGACGTAGCCGGGCGGCGCGCCGATCATGCGCGCCACCGAATGCTTTTCCATGAACTCGCTCATGTCGAGGCGGATGAGATGGTCCTCGCTGTCGAACAGAAAGCCGGCGAGCGCCTTGCACAGCTCGGTCTTGCCGACGCCGGTGGGGCCGAGAAATAGAAATGAGCCGGTCGGCCGGTTCGGATCTGAGAGACCCGAGCGCGAGCGGCGGATGGCGTTGGCGACGGCGGTGATCGCCTCGTCCTGGCCGACGACGCGCTCGTGCAGCTTTTCTTCCATCATCAGCAGCTTGTCGCGCTCGCCCTGCATCAGCTTGGAGACCGGAATGCCGGTCGCCCGCGCCACCACCTCGGCGATCTCCTCGGCGCCGACCATGGTGCGCAGCAGCTGCGGCCGGCTCTTGTCGGTACTCTTCTTCTGCTCCTTGGCCTGCGCTTCCTTGAGCTTCCTCTCGAGCTCGGGCAAGGTGCCGTACTGGAGCTCGGCGACCTTGTCGTAGTTGCCCTTGCGCTTGAGATCCTCGATCTGCGAGCGGGTGCGGTCGATGTCTTCGAGCAGCTGCGCCGAGCCCTGCGCCGCCGCCTTCTCCGACTTCCAGATCTCGTCGAGGTCGGCGATCTCGCGCTGCACGCGCGCGATCTCCTCCTCGATCAGGTCGCGGCGGCGCTTGCTCGCCTCGTCCTTCTCCTTGAGCACGGAGGCGCGCTCGATCTGCAGCTGGATCAGGCGCCGGTCGAGCTTGTCGATCGCCTCGGGCTTGGAGTCGATCTCGATCTTGACCTTGGACGCCGCCTCGTCGATCAGGTCGATCGCCTTGTCGGGCAGGAAGCGGTCGGTGATGTAGCGGTGCGAGAGCTCGGCCGCGGCGACGATCGCCGGGTCGGTGATCTCGACGCCGTGGTGCACCTCGTACTTCTCCTGAAGGCCGCGCAGGATCGCGATGGTCGCCTCGACGGTCGGCTCGCCGACCAGGATCTTCTGGAAGCGCCGCTCCAGCGCAGCGTCCTTCTCGATGTACTTGCGGTACTCGTCGAGCGTGGTCGCGCCGATGCAATGCAATTCGCCCCGCGCCAGCGCGGGCTTCAGCATGTTGCCGGCGTCCATCGCGCCTTCGGCCTTGCCGGCGCCGACCATGGTGTGCAGCTCGTCGATGAAGACGATGGTCTGGCCCTCGTCCATCGCCACTTCCTTGAGCACGCTCTTCAGCCGTTCCTCGAACTCGCCGCGAAACTTTGCGCCCGCCAGCAGCAAGGCCATGTCGAGGACGAGGACGCGCTTGTTCTTCAGCGAATCGGGCACCTCGCCGGCGACGATGCGTTGTGCCAGACCCTCGACGATCGCCGTCTTGCCGACTCCCGGCTCGCCGATCAGCACCGGGTTGTTCTTGGTGCGCCGCTGCAGCACCTGGATGGCGCGGCGGATCTCGTCGTCGCGGCCGATGACCGGGTCGAGCTTGCCGAGGCGGGCGCGCTCGGTCAGGTCCATCGTGTACTTCTTCAACGCCTCGCGCTGGCCTTCCGATTCGGCGCTGTCGACCTTCTGGCCGCCGCGCACGGCGTCGATGGCGGCCTGCAAGCCGGCCTTGCTTACGCCGTTGTCCTTGAGCAGCTTGCCGATCGAGCTCTTCGCCTCGGCGGCGGCAAGCAGGAACATCTCGCTGGCGACGAACTGGTCGCCGCGCTTGCCGGCCTCTTTCTCGGCCGCCTGCAGCAGCGTCGCCAGATCGCGGCCGGGTTGCACGACCTCGCCGCCCTGCACCTGCGGCAGCTTGGCGATTTCGGCGTCCAGAGCCGACTGCAATCGGCCGACGTTGACGCCGGCACGGGCGAGCAGCGCCTTCGGACCGTCGGCCTGCGCCAGCATGGCCGAGACCAGGTGCGCCGGCTCAATGTAGGGATTGTCCTGGGCGACCGCCAGGCTCTGGGCGTCGGCGAGCGCCTGCTGGAAGGTGGTCGTAAGTTTGTCGAGTCGCATGTCGAGTGTTCTCCGGATCGAAGCCAATTGAGGCGATCCTCGGCGCTTTTCAAGCCGCCGCCGGGGGAGTCGACGCGTCTACTTGACCAGGATCAACTGGGCGAGCCGGAATCCGATCGCCGCCGCGGCCAGCGAGCCCAGCACGTGAACGAGCGTATGCGCCAGCGCCAGCAGCAGCTCGCCTCGCTGCAACATGATGAGCGACTCCACGGAGTACGACGAGAAGGTCGTGAAGCCGCCGAGCACGCCGGTGATGACCAGCAGGCGCATCGTCTCGTTCGGCGAACGCTCGAACCAGAACAGCGCCGCGCCGATGAGCAGGCCGCCGACGCAATTGACGAACAGCGTACCGAGCGGGAAGCCGCTCCAGCGGGCGTTGAGCCAGACGCCGGCGAGCCAGCGCAGCAGGCAACCGATGACGCCTCCCGCCGACACGGCGAGCACGCTGGCCCAGGTCAGTGTCGACGTCACGGCTCCGGCTCCGGGGGTCTGGCGAGAGCCGGCTCGGCGTTGGCCGCGGCGATGCCCCAGCGCTCCAGCGCGGCGTCGTCGGCGACCCGTGCATCGACCCAGTGCGCGCCGGCGTCTGTTTCTTCTTTCTTCCAGAACGGGGCGTGCGTCTTCAGGTAGTCGATCAGAAATTCGCAGGCCTGGAAGGCCTGGCCGCGGTGCGCCGAGGCGACCGCGACGAGGACGATCTGCTCGCGCGCCGCGAGCCGGCCGATGCGATGGACGACGCGCACGACGCGGATGTCGAAGCGCGCGAAAGCCTGGTCGATGATCGCCTCGATCGCCGCCTCGGTCATGCCCGGGTAGTGCTCGAGCTCCATCGATGCCACCGCCGCGCCGTCGCTGCGATCACGCACCGTGCCGACGAAGACTGCGACCGCGCCGACGCCGCCGTCGCCCTCACGCAGCGCCGCGATCTCGGCGCCGGCGTCGAAGTCCCGGGACTGGATAGCGACGCGCGGCGCAGCCATTCAGCCGCCCGTCACGGGTGGGAAGAAGCCGACCTCGTCGCCGTCGCCGAGGGCCGCGGACTCGGCGCACATGACGCGGTTCCTGGCGCTGCGCACGGCGCGCTGGCGGCCGAGCGCTTC
>JANXWR010000274.1 GCA_025351025.1 Burkholderiales bacterium
GCCAGTAGGCGCCGGCCACCTTCATCAGCTTGAAGTGGCGGAGCTTGCCCGTGCTCGGCACGTGCGGGCCGCGGCACAGGTCCTCGAACTTGCCTTCGCGGTAGAGCGAGACGTCCTCGCCGGCAGGAATGGCGCCGATGATCTCAGCCTTATATGCCTCGCCCATGGCGTTGAAATGCGCCACCGCCTCGTCGCGCGGCAACACGCGCCGCGTCACCGGCTCGTCCTTCTTCGCCAGCTCGGTCATCTTCTGCTCGATCGCGACCAGGTCCTCGGGCGTGAACGGGCGCTTGTAGGCGAAGTCGTAGAAGAAGCCGTTCTCGATCACCGGGCCGATCGTCACCTGCGCGTCGGGAAACAGCTCCTTGACCGCATAGGCGAGCAGGTGCGCCGTCGAGTGACGGATGACCTCGAGGCCATCGGCATCCTTGTCGGTGACGATGGCGAGCTTCTCGTCATGGTCGATGACGAAGCTGGTGTCGACCACCTTGCTCGTTGCGCCGCTGCCGACTCGGCCAGCGATCGCCGCCTTGGCCAGACCGGGGCCGATCGAAGCCGCGACCTCGGCCACCGTCACCGGCCCCGGAAACTCGCGAAGCGTTCCGTCGGGAAGCTGAATCGAAACCATGAAGACTCCAGAAAGCAAAAAGCGCGGCCGGGGCCGCGCTGTGATGGACGAGAAGAAAAGCGGAATGCGATGTCGGGACGCGCGGCGACCTACACCCAGCGGAGAGCGCGGGTAGTTCGCGGCGTCATACCCGCCATGCCTTTCTCGCTCTTGTCGTCGTCCATCGTCCGATTATAATTCACGGACTCTAGAACGGCAGGATCTTGAGGTTGGCCGTGCGCTCGATGAACCAGAAGCCGGCGATGGTCATCGCCACCAGCGAGCCGCCGCGAATGACGACCGTCCGGTACTTCGACCAGCCGCGCAGGTTGAAGAGCACGGCCGTGGCGACGATGACGATCATCAGCTGACCGAGCTCGAGCCCGACGTTGAACTGCAGCAGCGCCCAGGCGAAGTCGGCGGTCGGCAGGTTCAGCTCGGCCAGCACGCTGGCGAAGCCGAAGCCGTGAATGAGGCCGAAGAAGAAGGTGACGACGATCCGGCGCACCGGAAAAATCGGCCAGACGTTGTCGAGGGCGGCGAGCACGATGGTCACGGAGATCGCCGGCTCGATGAACGACGACGGCAACGACACCAGCTTCAGCGCCGCCAGCGTCAGCGTGATCGAGTGCGCGACGGTGAATGCCGAGACGATGCCGACGACCGGCAGGATCGCCTGCGACAGCCGCTCGACCGGCCGCCAGCCCTCGGCCGTGCGCCGCATCACGGCGGGCAGCAGCAGGCAGAGCAGGAACAGGACGTGGTCGTAGCCGCCTAGGATGTGACGGATGCCTTCGCCCAAGAATTCCCAGCGCGACGGTGCTGCGGCGACTTCGCCAGCCGCCGCTCCGCTTGCCGCCGACGCCGATACGGCGCCCGCCATTGCCGTATGCGACGGATCGAGCACCGACAGCGCGATGGGCTGCCCCGGCCGCTGGATCTTGGCGATGCCGCGATGCGTCGGATCGACTTCAGCAAACAGCGTGTAAGCGATCTTCGGCTGCGCCGACAGGGTGCAGTTCGAGGTCAGGTGCAGGACCGCGTAGGTGCCGTCGTTGCGACGCTCGAGGCCGCGCTCGACCGGGCGCAGCTCGCAGCCCTCGATCGCCAGGTGCGCCATCGCGTAGGACTCGATGCGTGGCCACGCCGACTTCACCTCGCCCCAGGTCAGCTTGCCGTCGCCGTCGGTGTCGAGGTCGATGGCGATGTCGAGGTCGCGCAGGGCGATGTCCCAGCGCACTACGAGTTGCCCCGGGGCGGCGTCGATCTGCAGGTAGGAATCGCTCGACTTGTGTGCGAAGGCGGCGGTCGCGAGCGAGGCGAGGCCGAGCGTGACGAGCGCGCGCCGCGCCGTTCGTCGAAGCGCCGCCGTGGCATCAGAGCACCGCATCGATGCGCTTGTCGTGCAGGCCCTGCGCCGCCTTCAGCCGCTTCGCCTCGGCGATGGCCTGGGCGTCGCCGCTTGCCTTGGCGGCTTGCGCGAGGACGAGCAGGTCGAGCGCTTCGCGCTGCTGCTCGACGTCACCGCGCGCCAGCTCGAGCGCGCGTTGCGGCGCGGCGTCGACGAAGAGCGCGAACATCGCCTGCTCGCGGCCGTGGAATTTCTTCGCCTCCGGACGCTGGTTGGCGAGGTTGATGCGGTCGCGCATCTCGGCGACGTCGCGCTCGGCGCCGGGCGACTTGGCGCGCGTGCCGGCGATCGCCAGGCGCAGCACGACGGCGTCGGTGCGGGTCTCGTTCTGCAGCACCTTGAGCGCCTCGATCGGTCGGCTCTGGGCGATCAGGAAGTCGGCGTAGGCGATCTCGGCGTAGCTGTCGGGCCCCAGCTTGAGCACGCCACGGTAAGCCGCGTCCGCAGCCGCGGCGCGACCGTCGCGCTCTTCGAGCTCGGCCAGCGAGGTCAAAAGCCAGCCTTGCGTCGCCGGCGGCAGGCCCGATGCGGCGAGCAAGCTCTCGAAGCTCCTGCGCGCATTGCCGACGTCGCCGCGCAAGGCAGCGTTCTCGGCGAGGCAGGCAGATGCATGAAGCTGCGCGCCTGCCGTGGCTACGCGCCGGCAGGCGCCGTCGGAGTCGGCGTAGTGGCCTTGCACGCGCAGCACCGTGGCCAGCGTCAGCCAGGCTTGCGCCTGGCGCTCGCTGCCCGGTCGCGCCAGCAACTGGCGCAGGCTCGCCACCGACGCATCGAACTCGTGCAGGTATTGCTGCAAGGTGGCGCGCATCAGCAGCACCTCGCCCGGCGCGGTCGCCGCATCGGGCCAGGGGCGCAACGCGGCCAGCGCCAGTCCGGCAAAGCGCGGGTCGCCGCCTTCGCGCGCACGCTCGAGGTAGCGCAGGGCAACCCGCACGGCCAGGGCCGCATCGTCGGGGTGTGCCGCCAGCTCCTTGCGCAGGCGCCGATCCTCGTCGCGATTGCCGGCTGCGGCCGGCAGAACCTCGATCACCTCGTCGTCGCGGGTCGGCGTGACCGGCTCGGCCCACGCGCACAGCGCACAAAGAAAAAGACCGGCAGCCAAAGCGCCGGTCCACAGGGGTTTCATCCGCATCGCGTTGCGATCGTAAGGGAGGCGCCGGGGGCGCGCCTCCCATCGGCCGCTCAATCCACGACCTGCGGCTCGATCGTGTCGTCGGTGGGCCCGGTCACGCCCGTGGTGTCGACCGGTTCCAGGACGTCGGCCGCCGATCCGGAAGCGACAAGAAGCTTGAGATAGGCGATGAAGCCGTTGACCGATGCGCTGGCGCTTGCCGGCACCGAGCTCGTGGCCGGCGGAGTCTGGAAGTCGTTGCCGCCGCAAGCGACGACGACAGCGGCGACTGCCAGAACCGCGAGGATGGTTTTGGTTCTCATGCGTCCTCTCCTTCAGCGCGCGCCGGGAAGCGGCGTGCCGATGTACGGGAAGCCGGGCAGCAACGGACCGTTGGCCTTGACCTTCGGGCCGGCCTGATCGACGCCGTCGTGCAGGCCGAACACGGCCGCGCCGAGCGGCACCGCCGTCGGGTTGCAGGCGGCACCGAACTTGTAGGTGTCGCCCGCGCCGTTGGCGACGCAGAGGCCGCCCATCACCGCGACCAGCGAGATGTCGACGACGTCGTCGTTCGGACGGCGTCCGTTCGGGTAGCCGGCGAGGTCGCCGCCGGGGCCGGCAAGCAGGCCACCGAGCAGGCCGAGCCGGTTCTGCATCGCTTCAGGCGTCGGCGCGATCGCCGTGTTGAGGCGCAGCATCTCGGAGGCCACGCCGGTCGCCGGCGAGGCCGAGAAGGCCTTCGGCTGGGTCACGCCGGCGATGCCGGTGAGGAAGGTCGTCACCAGGTCGTTGCGCGGGAAGTTGGTCGGCGCGATGTTCGGCGTGGCGAGGGCGATCTCGACCAGCGCCGGCAAGGTCGGGTTCGTCACGTAGGTGGTGAACTGGGCGTCGTCTTTCGGCTTGGAGTTGTTGAACTTGTCTTTATCCGGCAGGCCGATGATGACTTCGTTGATGAGCGGGCTGCCGAGGCGCGAGACCTGCGTCCAGGCACCGCCGACGATCGCCGAGGTCTGGTAGCCGCTCTTCGGCGCATTGCTGAGGAGCGAGCCCTGGCGCAGGCTGGCCGTGGTCCAGCCGCCAATCACCGGGTCGGTGCCAGCGGTCAGGCAGGCGGTCGGAACCTCGAGCGCCAGCGAGGTGACGTTGGCGTCCTTCAGGTCGTCGCTGCCCGCGTCCTTTTGCGAGTTGTCGAGCAGGAAGGCGGCTTCGGCCGGCGTGAAGTCGGCGGCGCCGGGAACGTTCAGCAAGTCGAAGATCACGCCGAGGTTGACGGCGAACGGATCCTTGCGCTGGCCGACGAATACCTTGCCGGTTCCGGTGCAGCCCGGAATGTTGACGGTGTAGATGTGCTGGGCCGCGTAGGCCACGTAGTTCGGGATCGTCTTGGTGCCGATGTTGTCGGATGGCTTGGCGAAGGTCGCGCCGCCGCCGGCGGCGTTGGTGACCGACGCCTTCATGCCGGTGCGGCGATCGCCGCGCACGATGTCGAGCGTGAAACTTTCGTTGACGTTGAGGTTGGCCGCATTGGGCGCGCTCACCTGGCCCGACTGCGTCAGCGGAATGGCGACGCTCTTGCCGCCGATCATCAGCGCGGTGCTCTTCAAAGTGTTCGTGAACCGAAACTGGAAAGTAATGTGTTCACGACCGTCGCCAACGTTGTCGACGTGAATTTCGTACAGCGCGTTCGGGTCGAGCTTGAAGTAGTTCGGGCCGCCGTAGGCATCCTGCAGCGGCAGGTAGTTGGCGATCAGCGTGACGTAGCCGGTGCGGCCTGGCTCGTAACTGTTGAACATGTAGAAATCGGTGCCGTCGACCTTCGGCGTCGTCGTGATCGCCGGTGCCTCGCGGTGGCTCGAGGCTTGCGCCGGAAGCGTCGTCAGGGCACAGAGAGCGCCGATTGCGGCCACGATCGGCAGCAGGCGGGCGCGTTGCGGATGGTTGGAAGTCATGGTTGTCCTCGCTCCTGATGAGTGGAATCGGGAAGCCCCGGCAATCAGCGCTTCCTGCGCGACTTTTCGCCTCAAGCGATCCGTCTGGTGCTCGTGTACGCGGCGACTCATGAAACGGATGCGAGAACGCCGAATCGAAATCCGGCACGGCGGTTGCCTACGCGCGCGGTCGCCTGCAACATACCAACGCTAGGATGTCGTAAGGTGTCGCAGGCCGCCGCGACCTAGCGCCATCCCTCGCCACCGAAAGATCCGCCATGAGCCGATTCGCCCTCGACCTCCGCGCCGCCCGCCGCACGCCCGCCCTCGCTTTGGTCATCGCCAGCCTGGCTGCCTTCGCGCAGACGCCCTCGCGCGCCGCCGACGCCTGCATGGCCAGGAGCACGCGCGGCATCGCCCCCGTGGTCGAGCTCTACACCTCGGAAGGTTGCAACTCGTGCCCACCGGCCGACCAGTGGCTGTCCAAGCTGAAGAGCGACCCGAACGTCGTCGCGCTGGCCTTCCACGTCGACTACTGGGACCGGCTCGGCTGGAAGGATCGCTTCGCGAGTGCCATCTTCACCGAGCGCCAGGTCGCGCAGCAGGCGAGCAACGGCGCACGCTTCAGCTACACGCCGCAGGTTGTCGTCGACGGCCAGGACCGCAAGGACTGGTGGTCGCTGCCGACGCCGATCACGGCGCGTCCGGCGGCGCCGGTCGAGGTCGTGCTGACGCGCGACGGCGACCGCGTCACGGCCAGTGTCGCCGCGTCGGCACGCTCACCAAAGCGGCTGGCCGCCTACTGGGCGGTGACCGAGCAGGGCCACGTCACGGCAGTCAAGGCCGGCGAGAACGAGGGCGTGACGCTGCACCACGATTTCGTGGTGCGCGACTACAAGACGGTGCCGGCCTGGTCTGCCAGCGCCGACACGGCGCAGACGATCGTCTTCACACCGGCGACGCCCAGCGACGCCGCGCATCCGCGCCAGGTCAACCTCGTCGTCCTCGACGCCGATACCGGCCGTCCGGTCCAGGCCGTCAAGATCGGCTGCTAGAAACCAGGCCCCCCGCTCACTTCGTTCTCTGCCCCCCCGCGGGGGCGGCAACGCCCTTGGGGCGACCCGGCGCGCGGCGCGCGCTAGCTTGCGGTGCGCAAGGCGGTGCGCAGCTCCGCGCCGATCTCGGGCCGGGCCGCGAACGGGTCGGTCGGGTTGCGCGCCTGGACGATGTCCTCGAGCCGCGTCTGTACGCCGGCGAGCGCCTGCGGGTGGCTGTAGATGTAGAAGCGGCCTGCCTCGATCGCGTCGAAGACGAACTGCACGACGTCGGCGGCGCTTATCTTGCCGCTGCCGACGGCGCGCTCGCTCATGGCCTTGCCGATCAGCTGGCTGCGCGTCGGCTTGTCGGCGGCGCGCAGCGCATCGGGCCGGTTGCGCTGGCTGTCGACGATGCCGGTCGGCACGAAATACGGGCAGAGCACCGACGCGCCGATCCGGTCGGTGACGACGCTGAGGTCGTGGTACAGCGTCTCGCTCAGCGACACCACGGCGTGCTTGCTGACGTTGTAGACGCCCATGTTCGGCGGATTGAGCAGGCCGGCCATCGAGGCCGTGTTGACGATGTGTCCTTCATAGCTCGCATCGCGCGTGGCCGCCTCGAGCATCATCGGCGTGAAGACGCGAACGCCGTGCGCCACGCCCATGACGTTGACGCCTATCACCCACTCCCAGTCGGCGAGCGTGTTCTCCCAGATCAGCCCACCGGCGCCGACCCCGGCGTTGTTGAAGACGAAGTGCGGCGCGCCGAAGCGCGCGGCGACGGCGCGGCCGAGCGCCTCGACCTCGCTCGCCTTGCTCACGTCGAGCCGATGCGGCAGGACCTTGACGCCGAGCGATTCGATCTCGGCGGCGGCGCGCTCGAGCGCATCGGCCTGCACGTCGGCCATGACCACGTTCATGCCGCGCCGGGCAGCGATGCGCGAAGTCTCGAGGCCGAAGCCCGAAGCGGCGCCGGTGATGACGGCCGTGCGGCCAGCGAAATTCTTCATGGGACTCTCTCTGTGACGATCTCAGACGAGCTTGACCAGCTGCTTGCCGAAGTTCTTGCCCTTGAGCAGGCCGAGAAAGGCCGCCGGCGCCGCTTCGATGCCATCGGCCACCGTCTCGCGATACTTGAGCTTGCCGGTGGCGACGAGCGTGCCCAGCTCCTTCAGCGCCTCGGGCCAGATCTCCATGTGCTCGCTGACGATGAAGCCCTCGAGCGCGAGCCGCGACTGCAGCAGCAACTGCGGCTGCTGCAGGGGGATCGGCTGTCCATCGTAGCCGCTGATCATGCCGCACAGGGCGATCCGGCCGAACGCGTTCATGCGCGCCAGCGTCGCATCGAGCACGGCGCCGCCGACGTTCTCGAAGCAGCCGTCGACGCCGTCGGGCGTCGCGTCCGTCAGGGCCAGGTAGAGCGACTTCGGATCGCCGCTCGTTCCCATAAAGGCCTTGTAGTCGACGCAAGCGTCGAAGCCGAGCTCGCCGGTGACGTAGGCGCACTTGTCGGCGCCGCCGGCGATGCCGACGGCACGGCAGCCGCGCGTCTTCGCGAGCTGCCCGACGGCGCTGCCGACCGCCCCGCTCGCGGCGCTGACGACGATCGTCTGGCCGGCCTTCGGCTGGCAGATCTTCATCAGGCCGTACCAGGCGGTGACGCCCGGCATGCCGACCGCGCCGAGGTAGGCCGAAAGCGGAATGTGCGCGGTATCGACCTTGCGCATCACGCCCGGCATCGCCGCCTCGACCATCGCGTACTGCTGCCAGCCGCCGTAGCCGACGACGGTGTCGCCGGGTTTGTACCCCGGATGCTTCGAGGCGACGACCTCGCCGGCCGTGCCGCCCTGCATCACCTGGCCGAGCGGCTGCGGCTTGGCGTAGCTCTTGGCGTCGTTCATGCGCCCACGCATGTAGGGATCGAGGCTCAGGAAATGATTGCGCACCAGCACCTGCCCTTCCTGCGGCTCGCCGACCGCAGTCTCGACGAGCTTGAAGTTGTCGGCACGCGCCTCGCCCTCGGGGCGCGACACGAGGTGGATCTGCTTGTTGATGGTGCTCATCTCGTCGATCCTTGCTTTCAATCCGATGCGCCGATGCGCTGAATGCGCTTGCCGCCGACCGGCAAGCCCTTGAGGTACTTAAAGGTGCCCGTCGCGTGGGCGACGATCTGGCCGCCACCGTCGACGATCGAGGCCTCGCAGAAGGCCATGGAGGCGGTGCGGTGCAGGCGCTTGCCGACGGCGACCATGCGACCGAGGCCGGGCCGCATGAAGCTGGTCTTCATCTCGATCGTGACGACGCCGGACTGCTCGATTGCGCCGTCTTCGCCCGGGCTGCGCGCGGCATGCGCCATCGCCACGTCGAGCAACGTCATCGTCACGCCGCCATGCGCCACGCTCCACGAGTTGCAGAGCTCGTCGCGCAGCTCGACCGCGATCTCGGCCTCGCCCTTGTCGAAACGCATCAGCTCGAAACCGAGCATCTCGACGAACGGGATCGTGACCAGAAATTTCATGGCTCGCCAAACCGCGCGCGGCGTCCGCCGGGCCGCCCCAAGGGCGCCGCCGCCCCCTCGGGGGGCGGCGAACGCAGTGAGCGTGGGGGCTTCATCCCTATGCGGCGATGATCGCGGAGACGCCGCCGTCGATCGGCAGGATCTGACCCGTGATGTGCTTGCCGGCCTGCGACGCGAACAGCAGCGTCGCGCCCTTCAGGTCATCGTCGTCGCCGATGCGCAGGAGCGGCGCGTGGCCGGCCAAGCTCGCCGCACCGATGCGGTCGATGGTCCCCTTGGTCATCTTGCTCGGGAACATGCCCGGCGCCAGGGCATTGACGTTGATGTTGTACTTGCCCCATTCGCCGGCCAGGGTGCGCGTGAAATTGACGACCGCCGCCTTGCTCGTGTTGTAGGCGACCATCGACATGTCGGCGCTGTTGCCGGCCAGGCCGGCGATCGACGCGACGTTGATGATCTTGCCGCTCTTCCTCGGGATCATGCTGTGCTTGCCGATCGACTGGCACATCAGGAAGATCGAGCGGATGTTCAGGTTCATGACCTTGTCCCAGGCCTCCAGTGGGTGATCCTCGGCCGGCGCGCCCCAGGTGGCGCCGGCGTTGTTGACGAGGATGTCGACGTGGCCGAGCCGGCCGATCGCATCTTCGGCCACGCGCACGATTTCGCTCGGCTGACTGGCGTCGGCGGGGATCCAGATCGCCTCGATGCCCTGGCTCTTCAGGTGACCCGCCGACTCCTCGAGGTCGCTTGCCTTGCGCGAGGTGAGCATGACGCGAGCGCCGGCCTCGCCGAGCGCCTCGGCGATCTGCAGGCCGAGGCCGCGCGAGCCGCCCGTGACGAGCGCGGTCTTGCCAGAAAGATCGAATAGCTGACGAACGTTGGTGCTCATGGATTCCTGTCTCCTCGAATGAAGGTCGCGGGCCGCGCTCAAGTCTCGGGCGTGTCGACGATGCGCGAGCGCCACCAGACCAGAACCGCACCAAGAGCGGCGGCAGCCAGGCCGGTCGCGACGAAGCCCCAACCGTAGCCGTGCCCGCCGCGCGACAAGGCGATGCCGAGCCCGCAGGCGAGCAGCCCGCCGTAGATCAGCACCCAGACCAGCACCCCGATGCGCGCCGCCGAGACCTTCAAAACGACGCCTCGCTCATCGTTCGGCAGGTGTCGTCGCGGGTCGAGACGACGCCGAACCAGGCATTGATTTTCGGCAGCTCGTAGTGAAAGAAGTAGCGACAGGCAGCGAGACGACCGCGCTGCGCCGCGTCGGCCGGCGCGGCGGCAGCACGCACCGCGACGGCGAGCCAGATCCAGGCGATCACGACATGGCCGAAGGCCTGAAGGTAGGGCGTCGCGTTGGCCAGCGCCTCGTCGGGTGAGCCGGTCGACCAGGCCGATCCGGTGGCCGCGGCGAGATGTTCGGATGCGGCGGCCAGCGACTCCGCATGGCTCACCAGCGTTTCGACGGCCATGGCGCGGCCGACGGTTTCGGCCATCGTGGCACGCACGAGGTCGAGGCCGGCGCCGCCGTCCATCACGACCTTGCGGCCGAGCAGGTCGAGCGCCTGGATGCCGTGTGTCCCCTCGTGGATCATGTTGAGACGGTTGTCGCGCCAGTACTGCTCGACCGGAAAGTCGCGCGTATAGCCGTAGCCGCCGAGCACCTGGATCGCCAGGCTGTTCGCCTCCAGGCACCACTCGCTTGGCCAGCTCTTGGCGATCGGCGTCAACACTTCGAGCAAGAGGTGCGCACGTGCCTTCGCGGCGTCATCGCCGGTGTGCAGATCGTCGACCAGCCGCGCGCAATAGAGCTCGAGCGCGAGCGCGCCTTCGCAGTAGCTCTTTTGCGCCAGCAGCATGCGCTTGACGTCGGCGTGCTCGATGATCGGTACCTGGGGCTTGCTCGCATCCTTGCCGCCGACGCCCATCGGCCGGCCCTGCGGCCGCGTCTTCGCGTAGTCGAGCGAGGCCTCGTAGCCGGCGCAGCCGAGCATGGTCGCGCCCAGGCCGACGGCGATGCGTGCCTCGTTCATCATGTGGAACATGCAGCGCAGGCCCTCGCCGGGCCGGCCGACGAGATAGCCGATGGCGCCGGCACCGGCGCCATCCCATCCCGCCCCCGACGCGCCGCGCACCGGGAACTTGCCCTCGCCGAAGTTGAGCAGCGTGTTCGGGATGCCGCGGTAGCCGAGCTTGTGGTTCAGGCCGGCCAGCGATACGTCGTTGCGCTCGCCGGTGAGTTGTCCCGCTTCGTCGACCAGCTTTTTCGGCACGATGAAAATCGAGATGCCGCGCGTGCCGGCGATGAGCTTGCCGTCTTCGCCGGGGATCTTGGCCAGCACGAGATGGACGATGTTCTCGGCCAATTCGTTTTCGCCGTTCGAGATCCACATCTTGTTGCCGCGCAGGCGATAGCGGGCCCCTAGCGGGTCGTTCGCGAAGTCGGCGCCGTCTGGCACGGCGCGCGTCGCGACGTCGGAAAGGCTGGAGCCGGCCTGCGGCTCCGAAAGGCACATCGTGCCGGTGAAGCGGCCGGCGAACTCGTTCTTCGCGAACACTTCGCGCTGCATCGGCGTGCCGTGCGCCATCAGCAGGTTGGCGTTGCCACTGGTCAGCATGCCGCCGCCGCCGATGCCGATGCCGGCCTTCGAGAAGAAGCTGTTCGCGGCCATCTCGACGACGCAGGGCAGCTGCATGCCGCCGAGCTCGTAGTCCTGTGCGGCGGCGAGCATGCCCGACGCGAAGTAAGCCTCGGCCGCTTCGTGGCTGGCCTTCGGCAGATGCACCTTTTCGCCGTCGAACCAGGGCTCCTCGGTATCCGACAGGCGATTGAAAGGCGCGAACTTCTCGCGCGCGATGCGCTCACAGGTGTCGAGCACCGAGTCGAAGGTCTCGCGCGAGTGGTCGGCGAAGCGTGCGCGCGAGCGCAGCGACTCGACGACCAGCCAGTCGTGAAGAAGGAAGTCGATCGTCTGTCGGTAGCTCATGTCGAAACCTCCGCGGCGTCGGGCCGATCGGCACGGCGGGTCGCCAGGCCGAAATGCTCGAGCGCGGCGGCGGCAATCGGCCCGCCCCACTCTTGCACGAAGTGGCCGCCCTCGGCGACTTCCAGGGGCTGCGGGCAGCGACGAATCGTCTTCTGCAGCGAACGCATCGGCGCTTCGCCCAGCACCGGGTCCTTCATGCCGATCGCCATGAAGCTCTGCCCCGACCATTGCTCGCGCCAGAAGGTGCCGGCGCTGCGGCTGAGTGCCGCGCCCGGTGCATCGTCGCCATCGGGCACGAGGTTCGGAAAGGCGCGCAGCGCCGCCTTGTAGCGAGGCTCCGGAAAAGGCGCGTCGTAGGCAGCGACCTCGGCTGCATTCAGCTCAGGCTTGCCGCGCTGGATGAGCTTGCCGACCGGCAGATCGGCCACGCTGTTCGAGTAGGCACGCCATTGCCTGAAGCCTTCGGTCACATGGCCGGTGCCGAGGCCGGTGTTCATGACCAGCAGGCGCGTGTAGCGCTCGGGCATCTGCTGCGGCAGCGTCAGGCCGAGCAGGCCGCCCCAGTCCTGGCAGACGAGCATGACGTTGTGCAGGTCGAGCCCCTCGACGAAGGCGAGCAGCATGTCGCGATGCCGCTCGAAGCTGTGCCATGCAGCATCGACCGGCTTGTCGGAGCGGCCGAAGCCGATCAGATCAGGTGCGACCACGCGCAGGCCGGCGCCGGTGAAGACCGGGATCATGTGCCGGTACAGATAGCTCCACGACGGATTGCCGTGCAGGCAGAGCGCCGTCGCCGGCGCGTCGGTGGCGCCTTCGTCGAGGTAGTGCACGCGCAGCGCGTCGGCGCCGGTCAGGCCCTCGACGTAGCGGGCCGCGAACGGACAGTCCGGCAGCGCCGCGAAGCGCTCGTCCGGCGTGCGCAGGAACTCCATGTCGGTGGCTGGCGGCAGACGCCCGCGAACGTTCAGAGGACCTCGAACACTCCCCCTGCGCCCATGCCGCCGCCGATGCACATCGTCACGACGACCTTCTTCGCGCCGCGGCGCTTGCCTTCGATCAGGGCGTGGCCGGTGAGGCGCTGGCCACTGACACCATAGGGATGCCCGACGGCGATGGCGCCGCCGTTGACGTTGAGGCGGTCCATCGGAATGCCGAGCGTGTCGGCACAGTACAGCACCTGCACCGCGAAGGCTTCGTTGAGCTCCCAGAGGTCGATGTCGGCGACGGTGAGGCCCAGGCGCTTCAGCACCTTGGGCACGGCGAAGACCGGGCCGATGCCCATCTCGTCGGGCTCGCAGCCGGCGACCGCGAAGCCGAGAAAGCGGCCGAGCGGCTTCAGGCCGCGCTGCTCGGCGAGCTTCTCGTTCATGACGACGACGGCACCCGCGCCATCGCTGAACTGGCTGGCATTGCCGGCCGAGATGACGCCACCCGGCATCGCCGGCTTGATGTCCTTGATGCCTTCGTAGGTCGTGCCCGGACGGATGCCTTCGTCGGCGCTGCTCGTCACTTCCTTCGTACGCAGGCCCATCACCGCGTCGGCATAGCCGGCGAGGACCGTGATCGGCGCGATCTCGTCCTTGAATTTGCCGGCTTCAAGGGCGGCGGTCGCCCTCTGCTGGCTGGCGGCGCCGTAGCGGTCCATGCGCTCCCGGTCGATCTTGTAACGCTTGGCGACCTGCTCGGCCGTCTGCAGCATGTTCCAGTAGATCGTCGGCTTGTGCTCGACGAGCCACGAGTCGGCGATCATGTGCTTGTTGGCCTCGTTCTGCACGCAGGAGATCGACTCGACGCCGCCGGCGACGACGATGTCGTTCTCGCCGGCGATGATGCGTTGTGCCGCCATGGCGATCGTCTGCAGGCCGCTCGAGCAGAAGCGGTTGACGGTCATGCCGCTGGTCGTGACCGGCAGTCCCGCGCGCAAGGCGGCCTGG
>JANXWR010000298.1 GCA_025351025.1 Burkholderiales bacterium
CGTACTGGCCGGGAAAGAAGCCGACCAGCGCGGCGGTGAAGACCAGGTATCGGCCGAACTTGCCGATCGCCATGTAGGCGACGCAAGGCCAGAACGGCAGCTTGAGCCAGCCGGCGACGGCGCAGAGCGGGTCGCCCACGATCGGCAGCCACGACAGCAGGCAGGCCTTCGGTCCGAAACGTTGCAGCCAGGCCATCGCTCGCCGGTCCGGATGCTTGTGCGTGAGGCGCTCGTAGGCGCGCTCGGCGCCGTAGCCCATCCACCAGGTGAGCGCGCCGCCGAACGTGGCACCGACGGTCGCCGCGACGATGGCGGGCCAGAACATGTCGGGGTTGAGCTTGACCAGGCCGAACACCGCCGGCTCGGAGGCGAGCGGCAGGAGCGTCGCGGCGACGAAGGCGATGAAGAAGACGGTGCTCAGGCCCACCTCGGGCAAGGCGAGCACGCGCATCATCCAGTCGAGCCACGCCTCCATCGCCGGCCATTATCGACAGCGCCGGATGAGGGTCGAACCGAGGGCTTCGCGCGATTTCACGCCGCTATACTCCTGCCTCGTTTTTCAGCAGCCACTCTCCTCCCTTCCCATGCGCATCGGCCACATCAAGCTGGCGAATCGGCTGTTCGCCGCGCCGATGGCGGGCGTCACCGATCGGCCGTTCAGGCAGCTCTGCAAGCGCCTCGGCGCCGGTTACGCGGTGAGCGAGATGGTGACCTCGCGCAAGGACCTGTGGAGCAGCCTGAAGACGAGCCGGCGTGCCGACCACGACGGCGAAACCGATCCGATCGCGGTGCAGATCGCCGGCACCGACGCGGCGATGATGGGCGAGGCCGCGGCCTATAACGTCGACCGTGGCGCCCAGATCATCGACATCAACATGGGCTGCCCGGCCAAGAAGGTCTGCAGCAAGTGGGCAGGCTCGGCGCTGATGAAGGACGAGACGCTCGCCCTCGAGATCGTCGAAGCGGTGGTTGCCGCCTGCGCGCCGCGCAACGTGCCGGTGACGCTGAAGATGCGCACCGGCTGGTGCGCCTCCGAGAAGAACGCGGTGCGGCTGGCGCGCGCCGCCGAATCGGCCGGCATCGCCATGGTCGCGGTGCATGGCCGCACGCGCGAGCAGGGCTACACCGGGCAGGCCGAGTACGAGACGGTCGCGGCGGTGAAGCGCGCGCTCGGCATTCCGGTCGTCGCCAACGGCGACATCGACTCGCCGCAGAAGGCACGCGAGGTGTTTGCCGCGACCGGCGCCGACGCCATCATGATCGGCCGCGCGGCGCAGGGGCGACCGTGGATCTTCGGCGAGATCGCGCACTTTCTCGAGACCGGCGAGGAAGCGCCGCCGCCGCGGGTGGCCGACGTGCGGCGCTGGCTGGTCGAGCACCTCGGCGACCACTACAGCCTGCACGGCGAGTTCGCCGGCGTGCGCAGCGCCAGAAAGCACATCGGCTGGACGCTGCGCGGCCTGCCCGGCGGCGATGCGTTTCGCGACGAGATGAACGCGATCGACACCTGCGACGAACAACTGAAGGCGGTCGGCGACTGGTTCGACGCGCTGGCCGACAAAGAACCGCTGATGCCGCGGGCGACGGCACGCATCAGCGCAATCCACTGACCGATACGAGATCCGAGATGGCGACAAAGAGACACATCGAGGAGTGCGTGCGCGACAGCCTGGAGATCTACTTCCGGGACTTGCGCGGCGTGACACCTGTGGCGATGTACGACATGATTCTTCGCGTCGTCGAGCGGCCGCTGTTCGAGACCGTGATGAAGCACGCCGAGGGCAACCAGAGCCGCGCCGCCGAGTGGCTGGGCATCAATCGCAACACGCTGCGCCGCAAGCTCGTCGAGCACAAGCTCATCAAGTGACGGCAGCGGACCGCCCACCATGCACGCGCTGATTTCCGTCTCGGAAAAGACCGGCATCGTCGAGCTCGCGCGCGAGCTGCACTCGCTCGGCGTGACGCTGCTCTCGACCGGCGGCACCGCCAGGCTGATCGCCACAGCCGGCATCCCCGTGACCGAGGTCGCCGACCACACCGGCTTTCCCGAGATGCTCGACGGCCGCGTCAAGACGCTCCATCCGACGATTCACGGCGGCCTGTTGGCGCGGCGCGACCTGCCCGAGCACATGGCGGCGATCGCCGCACACGGCATCCCGACGATCGATCTCCTCGTCGTCAACCTCTACCCGTTCGAGGCGACCGTCGCCAGGCCCGGCTGCACGCTGGCCGAGGCGATCGAGAACATCGACATCGGCGGCCCGGCGATGGTGCGCTCGGCGGCGAAGAACTGGCGCGACGTGGCAGTGCTGACCGACGCGTCGCAATACGCCGGCGTCGTCGGCGAGCTGCGCTCGCTCGGCATGGTGCTCGAGGAAACCAGGTTCGCCCTCGCCGTCGCCGCGTTCAACCGCATCGCCGACTACGACGCCGCGATCAGCGACTACCTCTCGTCGCTCGAGGGCCCGAGCGACGGCGTGCCAGACCGCGCCGAGTTCCCGGCGCAGGCGAACGGCCGCTTCGTCAAGCTGCAGGACCTGCGCTACGGCGAGAACCCGCACCAGCGCGCCGCCTTCTACCGCGACATGAAGCCGGCACGGGGATCGCTGGTCACGGCCAAGCAGTTGCAGGGCAAGGAGCTCTCGTACAACAACATCGCCGACGCCGATGCAGCCTGGGAGTGCGTGAAATCGTTCGGCACCTCTGACGCACCCAGCACCTGCGTCATCGTCAAGCACGCCAACCCGTGCGGCGTCGCGCTCGGCGCGTCGAGCGCGGAGGCCTATGCCAAGGCCTTCAAGACCGATCCGACCTCGGCCTTCGGCGGCATCATCGCCTTCAACACGCCGGTCGACCAGGCGTGCGCCGAGGCGGTGGCGAAGCAGTTCGTCGAGGTTCTGATCGCGCCGGCCTTCAGCGCCGAGGCGCTCGCGGTGTTCGCCGCCAAGCCCAATGCGCGACTGCTGCAGATCGAGCTGCCCGCGGTGGCGGGCGCGGGACGGAACAGCCACGACACGAAGCGCGTCGGCTCCGGGCTGCTGATCCAGACCGCCGACAACCACGAGATCAGCGCCGCGGACCTGAAGGTCGTGACGACGCGCCGGCCGACGACCGCGCAGATGCAGGACCTGCTGTTCGCGTGGAAGGTCGCCAAGTACGTGAAGAGCAACGCGATCGTGTTCTGCGCCGATGGCATGACGCTCGGCGTCGGCGCCGGCCAGATGAGCCGGCTGGACTCGGCACGCATCGCTTCGATCAAGGCCGAGGCGGCCGGCCTGTCGCTGAAGGGCTCGGCGGTCGCCAGCGACGCCTTCTTCCCGTTCCGCGACGGCCTCGACGTCGTCATCGACGTCGGCGCCACGAGCGTCATCCAGCCGGGCGGATCGATGCGCGACGACGAGGTCATCGGCGCCGCGAACGAGCGCGACATCGCCATGGTCTTGACCGGCGTTCGTCACTTCCGACACTGAGCCTGTGAAGCTCCCCGAAGTCGCGGGCCTTGCGCTCGCCTTCGTCGCACGCCTCATCACCGGCGCGCAAGGACACTGGCACGGCGTAGCGCCAAAGGCCGAGCAGCGCATCTACTTCGCCAACCACCAGAGCCACTTCGACTGGGTGCTGATTTGGGCGGCGCTGCCGCGCGACCTGCGCTCGGTGACGCGGCCGATCGCGGCGCGCGACTACTGGACCTCGACGCCGCTCAAGCACTGGATCACGCGCGAGATCTTCAACGCCGTGTACGTGAGCAGAGAACGCAAGGACGACGAGGATCCGCTCGAGCCGCTGATGGAGGCCCTTCGCCACGGCGACTCGCTCGTCATCTTTCCCGAAGGCACGCGCGGCCATGCCGCCGACCCGGCGCCCTTCAAGTCGGGCCTGTTTGCCCTGGCCGAGGCGTTCCCCGAGGTACAGCTGATCCCGGCCTGGATCGACAACGTGCAGCGCGTCATGCCCAAGGGCGAGGTCGTTCCGGTGCCCATCCTGTGCACGGTCGTCTTCGGCGCGCCGGTCGCGCTTCGACCCGGCGAAGAGCGGCGCGTCTTTCTCGACCGCGCCCGCCTGGCGATGATGGCGCTGCGCGAGGTCGTCTGATGGGTAGCCTGCGCGCGCTGTCGGTGAGCCAGCAGGTCGGCCTGCTCTTTGTCGCCCTGTTCGGCATCCTGGTCGTGGCGACCCTGATCGCGTTCGTGCGCTCATTCCGTGAGCTGACCGACCGGCAGACCGCAACGCAGGAGCGCTATGTGCGCGACCTGCGTGCGGTCTGGTTCGGCGCCGTGCTCTTCTGGGTCGCCTGGGCGGCCGGGCCGTTCGTCTCGACGCTGCTGTTCGGTTTCGTCTCGTTTTTCGCCCTGCGCGAGTTCGTCACTCTCACGCACACCCGGCGCGCCGACCACCGCGCCCTGCTGCTCGCCTTCTTCGTCGTCCTGCCGGCGCAGTACGTGCTCGTCGGAACGCGGCTCTTCAACGCCTTCACCGTCTTCATTCCGGTCTACGTCTTCTTCGCCATCCCGGTCATCAGCGCGCTCGCCAACGATCCACTGCAATTTCTCGAACGCACGGCGAAGATCCAGTGGGGCATCGCGGTCTGCGCCTACGGCATGAGCCACGCGCCGGCGCTGCTTCTGCTCGACCTGCCGAACTGGAAGGAGCGCGGCGCCTTCCTCGTCTTCTACCTGGTTGTCGTCGTCGCCGTGGCTCAGCTCGTCCAGGAGCTGGCGAGCCGGCGCATGCGGCGGCGGCCGGTGGCGCGCGCCATCAGCCGCTCGTTCTCGTGGCGCGCCTGGGCCGCGGGCGTCGCGGCAGCCGGCGTGGTCGGCGCACTGCTGTACTGGACGACGCCGTTCAAGCCCTGGGCGGCGCTGGCGATGGGCGCGATCGCCGGCGCCACCGGCACGCTCGGCGAGTTCGTGATGAAAGCGCTGAAGCGCGACGCCGGCGTGCGCAACTGGCGCGGCAGGACGACGGTGACCGGCGCGGTCGGCCTGCTCGACCGGGTCGCGCCGCTCTGCTTCGCGGCACCGGTGTTCTTTCACTCGGTGCGCTGGTATTTCGGAATCTAGTCGTGCGGCGTTCGGCGCGCCGGCAGAGAGTTCGGTTCCAATCGCCTCATGCGTGTGCTCGGCATCGACCCTGGACTTCGCACGACAGGCTTCGGCGTCGTCGAGTGCAGCGGCGCGCGCCTGTCGTACATCGCGAGCGGCACGATACGCACCGATACCGCGTCGCTGGGCGATCTGCCCGGGCGGCTGAAGATCATCTTCGAGGGCGTGCGCGAGGTCGCGGCACGCTATGCGCCGACCTGCGCGTCGATCGAGATCGTCTTCGTCAACGTCAACCCTCAGTCGACCCTGCTGCTCGGCCAGGCACGCGGCGCCGCGCTGACGGCGCTGGTCTCCGGCGGCCTCGAGGTCAGCGAATACACCGCGTTGCAAATGAAAAAAGCGGTCGTCGGCCACGGCCAGGCGAAGAAGGAGCAGGTGCAGGCGATGGTCGTGCGCCTGCTCGGCCTGCCCGGCCTGCCCGGCAAGGACGCCGCCGACGCGCTCGGCCTGGCGATCTGCCATGCCCACGCCGGCGCCTCGTTGGCCGCGCTCGGCCTCGCCACCACGCTGGCGCCGCGCAGCCACGCGCAGTACCGCAAGGGCCGCAGCTACTGAGCCGCCAACGATGACACGTCCGCCGGTGGAACGCGTCGGCGTTCGCAGCGCAGGGCCATGCGCCTCGGCGACAATCGGCGCCCCATGTATGCCCTCTACGAAGACGCCGGAAAGTTTCTAGCCGGCCGCGTCATGAGCGAGACCGATAGCTCGCTGCAGATCGAGCTCGCCTCGGGCAAGCGCGCCAAGGTCAAGGCGGCCGCCGTGCTGCTCCGCTTCGCCAGTCCCGAGCCCGACGCGCTGCTCGCCACCGCCGCGAAGATCGCCGCCGAGATCGACCTCGACCTGGCCTGGGAGTTCGCACCCGAAGGCGAGTTCGCATTCGCCCAGCTCGCTCGCGACTACTTCGGCGCATCGACCGGCACCGTGCAGCAGGCCGGCACATTGCTCGGCCTGTTCGGCGCGCCGCACTACTTTCGCCGCCTCGGCAAGGGCAACTTCAAGAAGGCGCCGGAAGAGATCGTCAAAGCAGCGCTCCTCGGCATCGAGCGCAAGAAGAAAGTCGCGGCGCAGATTGACGCCTGGTCCGCCGAGCTCGCTGACGGCGTGTGCCCGCCTCCCGTGCGCGAACAGCTTTACAAGATCCTGTTCAGGCCGGACAAGAACGCGCCCGAATACAAGGCGGTGGTCGACGCCGCGCGCAAGACCGGCCGTGCCCCGCTCGAGCTGCTGAAGTCGGCCGGCGCGATCGACTCGCCCTACCAGTTTCATTGGCGTCGCTTCCTGTTCGAGAATTTCCCGAAGGGCACTGCGTTCGCGACCGTCGAGATGCCCACGCTCAAGGAAGACCTGCCGCTCGCCGAAGCGCGCGCCTTCTCGATCGACGATTCGGCCACCACCGAGATCGACGACGCGCTCTCGGTGCGCGGCCTGGGCAGCGGCCAGGTCACGGTCGGCATCCACATTGCCGCGCCGGCGCTCGCCGTCGCGCCCGAATCCGGCGTCGACCGGATCGCCCGAGACCGGCTGTCGACGGTCTACATCCCCGGCCACAAGCTGACGATGCTGCCCGGCGCGGTGGTCGATGCCTTCACGCTTCAGGAAGGACGTGCGTCGCCGGTCGTCTCGCTCTATGTCAGCTTCGACGAGGCGACGCTGGAGCGCACCGCGACCGAGACGAAGATCGAGCGCGTGCTGATCGCCGCCAACCTGCGCCATGACAAGCTCGACAGCGAGATCAACGACGCGACGCTCGAGGCCGGACTGCCGGCGAGCCTGCGCTTCGCCGCCGAGCTCACCTTCCTGCACGGACTGGCGCGCCGTCTCAAGGCGGGCCGTGAGGCGGTGCGCGGCAAACCGGAGAACTTCAACCGGCCCGACTACGCCTTTCGCGTCGATGCCGAGGACGGTGCCGCGATCGCCGGCGACGAGCGCGTCGAGATCGTGCCGCGCCTGCGCGGCTCGCCGCTCGACCTGATCGTCGCCGAGGCGATGATCCTGGCCAACAGCACCTGGGGCGGCTGGTTGGCCGAGTGCGGCGTGCCGGCGATCTATCGCAGCCAGGCCAGCCTGGCTCCCGGCGTCAAGGTGCGCATGGGCCTCCGGCCCGGGCCGCACGCCGGCATGGGCGTGACCCAGTACGCCTGGTCGACCTCGCCCTTGCGCCGCTATGTCGACCTGGTCAACCAGTGGCAGCTGGTCGCCTGCGTGCGGCACGGCCGCACCGCGGCGCTGGCGGCGCCGTTCCGCGCCAACGACGTGAAGCTGCACGCCATCGTGTCCGATTTCGATGCCGCCTACGCCGAATACAACGGCTTCCAGTCGGCGATCGAGCGCTACTGGTCGCTGCGCTCGCTGCAGCAGGACGGCATCGGCGAGCTCGACGCCACCGTCATGAAGGACGGCATGGTCCGCGCCGACACGCTGCCGCTCGTCTTTCGCGCCGCCGGCGCCGAGTCGCTGCCGCGCGGCGCACGGGTTCGGGTTCGCCTGGGCGCCGCCGACCTGCTCACGCTCGACCTGAACGCCAGCGTCATCGCGCGGCTCGCCGAAGCGGGCGGTACTAGCGAGGCCGCGACGGCCGACGACGACGAGCCCGCCGCCGGCCCGCTCGCGATCGCCGTCGACGTCGGCGACGCCGACGCCGATGCTGGCCCGGAGTCGCCGCCGGTGGCCGAGCCCGCCTCGGCCTGAGCGGTCGCTCTCTGACGATGGCGGGCCGCCTCTCGACCTTGCAGATGGCGCTGATCGCCTCGATCGGCGTGCACGGCGTGCTGCTCACGGTCCGCTTCGTCGACCCGACCGGCTTCAATCGCGTCTTCCAGGACTCGCCGCTCGAGGTGATCCTCGTCAATTCGCGCTCCGGTGAAGCACCCGAGAAAGCTCAGGCCATCGCCCAGGCGAGCCTGGCCGGCGGCGGTGAAGCGCAGGCCGGACGCGCGACCTCGCCCTTGCCGCCTTCGGAAGTGACCGAGCTCGGCGACGCCAACGAAGAGACGAAAAAGCAGATCGAGCAGCTGCAGGAAACGCAGCAGCAGTTGCTGACGCAGATCCGGCGCGAGATGGCCCTGCTGCCGGCGACCGATCCGCTGCGCGACCAGGGCACGCCCGACGAGCGCGAGCAGGAAGAACGGCGCCGGCAGCGCATCGAGGTGCTGGCCGAGATCGACAAGCGCATCAACGAGGAGAACGCGCGGCCGAAGAAGCGCTACATCAGCCCGGCGACGCGTGAAGAGGTCTACGCGCTCTACTACGACCGGCTGCGCGGCAAGGTCGAGGATCGCGGCACGCGCAACTTTCCCGAGAACCAGGGCAAGAAGCTCTACGGCGAGCTGACCATGAGCGTGACCATCGACGCCGAGGGCCGCGTCATCGAGACGGAGATCGTGCGCGGCTCGGGCTCGAAGCTGCTCGATCGGCGGGCCGTCGCCATCGTCAACGCCGCTGCGCCCTACGGC
>JANXWR010000323.1 GCA_025351025.1 Burkholderiales bacterium
ACGAGGGCCTGGTGCGCTATTCGCTGCACAGCCGCTTCGACGGCAAGCATCACGGCGTGGTCGCCGCGGTCGAGTGCGGTGGCGACCTGTTCGTGCTCGCCAAAGGCTGCCGCAAGATCCTGCGCCTTTCGGTCGCCGGCGCCGAGCGGAGCCTGCAATCGTGAGCCCGAACCCGCCCGCCGTCGCCGCGCCCATCCTCGAGCTGCGCCAGGCGACCAAGAAATACGCCGGTGTGCCGGCGATCGATTCGGTCGACTTCGCGCTGCGCACCGGCGAGATCCACGCGATCGTCGGCGAGAACGGTGCCGGCAAGTCCACGCTCACCAAGGTCATGGCCGGAGTGGTGAACCTCACGTCCGGGCAGATGCTGGTCGAAGGTCGGGTGGTCAACCCGCGCACGCCGCACGAGGCGTTGCATCTCGGCGTGGCGATGGTCTTCCAGGAGACGAGCCTGGTGCCGACCATGACCGTCGCACAGAACCTCTACCTGGGCCAAGAGCGCTATTTCAACCGCTTGCGCGGCATCTACATCGCGGCGCAGCAGTTCCTGCAGTCGCTGCAGTTCGATGTCGACCCGACCGCGGTCGTGAGCCTGCTCGGTGCGGCGAAGAAGCAGATGGTCGAGATCGCGCGGGCGGTGCTGCACAACGCCAAGGTCATCATCTTCGACGAGCCCACCGCGAGCCTCACGCCGGAGGAGAAGAAGTACTTCTTCGACCTGGTGTTCAACCTGAAGGCGCGCGGCGTCTCGGTGGTCTTCATCTCGCACGCGCTCGAGGAAGCGCTGCTCGTCTCCGACCGAATCACGATCCTGCGCGACGGCAAGCACGTCGTCACCGACGACAAGGCGAACTTCGACCGCGCCCGCATCGTCCAGGCGATGGTCGGCCGCGACCTCTCGCAGACGCTCTACGGCCAGCGCAAGACGACGGTGCGGCCGCAGGGCAAACGCGTGCTCTCGGTGCAGAACCTGCGCATGGCGGCGATGGTAAAGAACAATTCGCTGTCGGTCTTCGCCGGGCAGATCACCGGCGTGTTCGGACTCGTGGGCTCCGGCCGCACCGAGACGTTCAAGGTCGTGGCCGGCGTCATCAAGCGCGACTTCATGCACGGCGGCGAAGTGCTGCTCAACGACCGCCCTGTGCGCTACTTCGTGCCGGCTTCGGCGGTGCGCGACGGCATCGCCTACGTGACCGAGGATCGCAAGATCGAGGGCTTCTTCGAGACCCAGTCGATCGCCGGCAACGTCTACCTCGGCCTGCTCGCCAAGCTGCGCGGCCAGCGCGCCCTGGTGTCGAAGAAGGAAGCGGCCGATTCGGGCACGCACTGGATCAAGCGGCTCAACATCCGTGCGATCGGCCAGGACGTGAAGGCGATCGAACTTTCGGGCGGTAACCAGCAAAAGGTCGTAATCGCGAAGTCGCTGATCCAGGAGCCAGAGCTGATCATCTTCGACGAGCCGACGCGCGGCGTCGACGTCGGCGCGATCACCGAGATTCACCAGCTGATCAATCGCTTGGCCGACGAGGGCAAGGCAGTGGTCGTCATCTCCTCCTACCTGCCCGAGATCATGGCACTTTCGGACCGCATTCTCGTGCAGCGCATGGGCAAGGTCGTCGAGGAGTATTCGGCCCTCGAGGCGACCGAGGAGAAGATCATGTACGCGGCGATTCACTAGCGCCCCCGGCCGTGGCAACTGCTCCCGACGGCGCGAAGGCGCCGATCGACTTCTACTTCGACTTCATCTCCGGCTACGGCTACGTCGCCAGCCTGCGCATCGAGGCGATCGCGGCACGCCACGGGCGCGCCGTGCGCTGGCACTGCATGCTGCTCGGCGTCGCAGTGATGAAAGTGATGGGGCTGAAGCCGCTGCTCGAGACGCCGATGAAGGGGGACTACGTGCTGCGCGACTTCGCCCGCTACCAGCGTCGCCACGGACTCGAGATGGCGCGCAAGGTCAGCGACCCCATGATGGATCCGCGCCCGGCCGGACGAGCATTTTGCTGGATCAAGCGGCAGCATCCAGGCCTGGAAGCCGCCTTCGCGCATGCCGTCTTCGATCGCTACTGGCGCCTCGGCAAGGACCTCTCGCGCCACGACGAACTCGCCGCACTCGCCGCACCGCTCGGGCTGGATGAGGCCGAGCTCATCGCCGGCACCGAGAGCGACGACGCGCGCACCGACCTGCGCGAGGCGGTCTCTGCCTCGCTGGAACGCGGCGTCTTCGGCTCACCTTTCGTGTTCGTCGACGGCGAGCCGTTCTGGGGATCCGACCGGCTGGAGCAGGTCGACGACTGGCTCGCGCGCGGCGGCTGGTGAACGCGCAGCGCCGCACGAAGAGCTTGTCCGTGAATAAGACACCCCCGCGTTGCGAAGAGAAAGCGCGCTCGCAAGGCGCAAGCCTTGCCCAGGCGGCCAGCCTGGGCTGCGGCTTGCGCCTTGCTGCCGCGCTTTCTCTTCGCAACGCGGGGGTGTCTTATTCACGGACAAGCTCTTCGTGCGGCGCTGCGCGTTCACCAGCCGCCGCGCGCGAGCCAGTCGTCGACCTGCTCCAGCCG
>JANXWR010000343.1 GCA_025351025.1 Burkholderiales bacterium
GTAGTGCGAGATGTAGTCGCTCTGGTTCGAGGTGCCCGTCACGGTGCTCCAGGGCACGCCGCGCCGCTCGGCGGTGACGAGCATGAAGGCGAGGAGGGTGAAGGGCGATGGATCGTTCAGCGCGCACGAGATGCGCGCGAGGTCGACGCCTTCGAGGCAGCGGTCCATGTGGTCGGCGTTATCGAGGACGACGCCGCAGGTGCCGAGCAGCTCGGGCTCGACCGAGTCCATGTCGTAGCCGCGGTAGACCGAGTTGCAAGGGATGAGTGAGACGGCGGTGGCGCCGCGCGCCATGATCGCGAGCAGCCGCTCGTTGTAGTCGGCCGGCGTGCCGAGGCCGATCAGCTGGCGCTGCGTCCAGGTGCGGCCGCGGTGCATGGTCGCGTAGATGCCGCGCGTGTAGTCGGGCTGGCCGGGGTAGCCGAGCGGCTCGGCCTGGCCGTAGCCGGCCCAGTCGTCAGGACCGTAGAGCGGCTGGATCGGAATGCCCGAGACGTTGACCGTCGCGCGATCGGTGCCTATCGACTCGCGGTAGTCGCGCTGCCAGCGCGCCTTCGCTTCCGAGCGCGTGCCGGCCAGGATCTGCGAGCCGAGGGGCTTGTTCATGTCGCATGCTCCTGGTCGGCGTGCGCGCCTGCTTCGCGTGCCTCGCGGGCGTAGTCGCGGATCTTCGCCGTGATCTCGTCCATCGTGCCGCCGGGATGGAAGACCTGGCGCACGCCGCAGTCGAGCAGCATTCTTTCCTCGTTGTCGGGAACGATGCCGCCGACGACGACGCGCATGTGGCCGAGGCCGGCGTCGCGCAGCGCCGTCATCAGCTTGGGCACGATGAGGTGGTCGGTGGCCAGCGACGAGATGCCGACGACATCGACATCTTCCTCGAGCGCGAGCTTGACGACCGCGGCGATGGTCTGCCACGGCGGCGTATAGATCACTTCCATGCCGGCGTCGCGGCAGGCTGCGGCGACGATGCGACTGCCGCGATCGTGGCCGTCGAGGCCGATCTTGGTCACCAGCACGCGCGGCCGGAACATGTCTTCGAGGGTCATGCGGATTCCTTTGCCTTTTCGGCGAGGCTGGTCTTGAACAGGCCGACGAATCGCCTGGCGATGCGTGCCGGCGACGAGGCGCCGTCGTCGCGGTACCAGGTCTGGCTCCAGTTGAGCGCGCCCATCAGGAACAGGCGCAGGTCGGCGCGGTTCACCGGTCGCTCGAGCGGCAGGGCGGCGACCAGCCGCGCCCAGCGTGCCTCGTACGAATCGCGCAGCGCGACCAGCTCGTCGGCGACCGCCGGGGCGTCGCTCGGCCGGACCCGGATCACGACCTGCGAGTAGTCGGTGTGGTCGAGCAGCGAGCTGAGGTGCGCGACGCAGGCCGCCTCGAGCCGCGGCCAGGCTTCGGCGAGCGGCGCGACGGCGGCATCGACGGCGGCCGAGATGCGCCCGACGCCTTCTTTGTAGACGGCGACAAGCAGGGCCTCCTTGGTGGCGAAGTGGCAGTAGAGCGAGCCCGGCAGCATGCCGGTCGGGCCGACGATCTCGCGCACCGAGGCGGCGGCGAAGCCGCGCTGGGCGAAGGCGCGCGCTGCCTCGTCGAGCAATTGCGGCAGGCGGCTGTTGCCGCGTCGGCGGGTCGTCTCCATGCCGCCATTAGAAAGACAAACAGTTGTTTGGTCAAGGGCAAAGGGCGACAATCCCGTGACCGTGTCGCGAACCTCGTCCGCCGCCTATCTGCTCGCCCGGGCGCGCACGCCGGAGCCGCCCGAGCTGGCCGACATCGCCTGGCTGAACGCCTTGCTGCCTAACGAGCGCGAACGGGCACTGGCTGACCTGAAAGTCGTGCAGGTCGACGTCGGCGAGCTGCTCTGCCGGGTGGGCCGGCCGGCGACCTACTGGTTCGGCGTCATCGACGGGCTGCTGAAGATGAGCAACGACACGGCGATCGGCGTGCCGATCACCTTCACCGGCATCGCCCCCGGCGGCTGGTTCGGCGAAGGCACTGTGATCAAGCGCGAGGCCTATCGCTACAACATCCAGGCGCTGCGCAAGAGCCTGGTCGCCGGGCTGACGGTCGAGACCTTTCACTGGCTGCTCGATCGCAGCATCCCCTTCAACCGCTTTATCGTCCAGCAGCTCAACGAGCGGCTCGGCCAGTTCATCGCCGCGCGCGAGATCGACCGCCTGGGCGACCCCGACGCGCGCGTGGCGCGCGGCCTGGCGGCCTTGTTCCATCCGGTTCTCTATCCGAACGTCGGCTCGCTGCTGCGCATCACGCAGCAGGAGCTCGGCTATCTGGTCGGGCTGTCGCGGCAGCGCGTCAACGAAGCCCTGTCGCGGCTCGAGCAGAGCGAGGCCATCCGCGTCGAGTACGGCGGCGTGCGCGTGCTCGACCTCGAGCGGCTGCGCGGCTACGGCATGCGCTAAGGTCGGGCCATGAAGCTTGCCCTCGTTGCGCTCGCCCTGGTCTTGTCGTTGTTCGCGGCGCTGCCGGCCGTCGCGGCCACCGAGAGCGTGTTCATCGAGGAGCTGACCTGGACCGAGCTGCGCGACGCCATCGCGACCGGTCGCACGACGATCATCGTGCCGGTCGGCGGCACCGAGCAGAGCGGGCCGCACATGGCGCTCGGCAAGCACAACGTGCGCGCCCATGTGCTCGCCGGTCGCATCGCCGCCGAGCTCGGCAATGCTCTGGTCGCGCCGGTCGTCGCCTACGTGCCCGAAGGGCCGGTCGACGCGACCTCCGGGCATATGAAGTATCCCGGCACGATCACGGTGCCACCCGACGCTTTCAAGGCGGTGCTCGAAGCTGCTGCACGCAGCTTTCGCCGCGCCGGCTTTCGCGACGTCGTGCTGATCGGCGACCACGGCGGCTACCAGAGCGAGCTGGCGGCGGTCGCGGCCCGGTTGAACCGCGAATGGGCGGCGACGCCGGTTCGCGCCCACTTCATCGCCGAGTACTACCGCGCCGGCGTCGAGCCCTACGCGCAGGCGCTGCGAGGCAAGGGGCTCACGGACACGCAGATTGGCCTGCACGCCGGTGCCGCCGACACCTCGCTGATGCTCGCCGTCGACCCCCGCATGGTGCGCGCCGATCGCCTCGCCGCGGCGCCCATCGCCGGCGACGGCACTGCCGGCGATGCGCGGCCGTCGACCGCCGCGTTCGGCCAGCTCGGCGTTGATCTGATCGTCGCGCGCAGTGTCAACGCGATCCGCCGTGCCGTCGTTCGATAATCGAAGGCTCTCGATTCCAAAGACGATTCACGGCATGCAGAAGAAGATTCGGCTCGGCCTCGGTGCCGGCGTGTTCGCCGCGCTCAGCGTGTCGGCGTGGTGGGTGGCGGCGCAGCCCGGCAGCGACGCGCCGGCCGCGGTCGTCGTCACTGTGCCGGGCATGCCCGGCGTCGCCGACCGCGACAACCTCTACAGCGAGACGGGCAGCGGCCGCCTCTCCGCGGCGGTGGCCGGCGCGCTGACGCGCGTCTATGTGCCCAACCGTGCCGCCAACACGGTGTCGGTGATCGACCCGGAGACGCTGAAGGTGATCGACACCTTCAAGGTCGGCGTCAATCCGCAGCACATCGTGCCGTCGTGGGACCTGAAGACGCTCTGGGTCGCCAACAACGCCGAGGGCCGGCGCGACGGCAGCCTGACGCCGATCGATCCACTCACCGGTAAGCCGGGCAAGGCCATCGCCGTCGACGACCCGTACAACATGTACTGGACGCCCGACGGCAAGGAAGCGATCGTCGTCGCCGAGGCCCACAAGCGGCTCGACTTCCGCGACCCGAAGACGATGAAGACGGGCGGCTCGATCGCCACGCCCGATTGCGCCGGCATCAACCACGCCGACTTCTCGATCGACGGCCGCTTCGCCATTTTCACCTGCGAGTTCTCGGGCTCGGTGACGAAGATCGATCTCCTCAATCGCCGCGTCCTCGGCACGCTCAAGCTGAGCAAGTATTTCGGCCGTGCCGACGTGCTGGCGATCATCGACAAGCCCGGCAGGAAGCCGGTCAAGCTGCCCGACCCGGCCGGCAGCGGCGAGATCTGCACCACGCCCGGCATGCCGCAGGACATCCGCGCCTCGCCCGACGGCAAGCGCTTCTACGTCGCCGACATGATGGCCGACGGCGTCCACGTCGTCGACGGCGAGAGCCTGCGCCAGATCGGCTTCGTGCCGACCGGCATCGGCACGCACGGCCTATATCCGAGCCGCGACGGCAAGCGTCTCTACGTCGCCAACCGCGGCAGTCACGAGATCCGCGGCAAGCGCGCCGGCCCGGGCAGCATCTCGGTGATCGACTTCGCCACCGGCAAGGTGTTGCAGGACTGGCCGATCCCCGGCGGCGGCAGTCCCGACATGGGCAACGTCAGCGCCGATGGCAAGTACCTGTGGCTGTCGGGGCGCTTCGACGACGTCGTCTATCGCATCGACACGACGAGAGGCGCGGTCGACAAGATCGAGGTCGGCAAAGAGCCGCACGGCCTCACGGTCTGGCCGCAGCCTGGGCGGTATTCGCTCGGCCACACCGGCAACCTGCGCTGATCGCGCCGCCGGCGACTGCGCCGGCTAGCCGTTCGAGATGCCCGAGGCGACGTGCCCCGAAGGCACGTGCGCGGCGGCGTTCTCGATGTGACCCGTCTGATCGTCGAAGAAGAAGTCGGGCTCGAACTCGCGCAGGAACTCGCCCTTGGCCAGGCCGCCGAGGAACATCGCCTCGTCGATTTCGACGTTCCATTGCATCAAGGTGCGGATCGCGCGCTCGTGCGCCGGCGCGCTGCGCGCCGTGACGAGCGCGGTGCGGATGCCCATGCCGGGCACGCGGTCGTGCTGCAAGCGCTGCAATGCCTGCAGCAAGGGCTTGAAAGGGCCGGCAGCCAGGGGCGTCGCGGCCTGGTCGCGCTCGTGCGCCTGGAAGGCGTCGAGCCCGCTCTTCTGGAACACGCGCTCGGCTTCGTCGGAAAAGAGCACTGCGTCGCCGTCGAAGGCGATCCGGACTTCGTTGGGATGCTGGTCCGAGGCGCGCGCCGAATGCGGATAGACGCGCGCCGCCGGCACGCCGGCTTCGAGCGCCGAGCGCACGTCGGCCTCGTTGGTCGAAAGGAAGAGGTTGGCGGCGAGCGGCCTGAGGTAGCGCCAGGGCGATTCGCCGCGCGTGAAGACGCCGCGCTGGATCGGCATGCCGTAGGCCTGCGCCGAGCGGAACACGCGCATGCCCGAGACCGGGTCGTTGCGCGACAGGATCACGACCTCGACGCGCTGCGTCGTCGCGTCGTTGAAGGCGAGCAGCTTTCGTACCAGCGAGAACGCGACGCCCGGCTTGGCCGCCTGCTCGATGCGCTCGAGCTGCAGCTGCATGTAGGCGCGGTCGTCGTGGGCCTCGAAGTGGCGGTTCTCTTCCTCGAAGTCGAACAGCGCCCGCGACGAGATCGCGACGACGAGCTGGCCTTCGAGCGATGCGGGCATCGAAGCATCATACGAGCGCCTGCGGCGCTCGCTTGATGCTCATGTACAGGGCTTCTCCCTCCCCGCTTCGCTCCCCTCCCCCCGAGAGGGAGGGGCGGACTCCTCCGGAGTCCCATGGGAAGCTGGATCGCCCTACTTCACGAAGCTGTTCAGCTGGATGATCGGCAAGAGCACGGCGAGCACGATCAACATCACGACGCCGCCCATGCCGACGATGAGCAGCGGCTCCAGGATCGTGGCCATCTGCATGGCCCGCCGCTGCACCTCGGCAGCGAGCTGCTTGGCGGCGCGTTCGAGCATCGTCGGCAACTGGCCGGTCTGCTCGCCGAGGCGCGCGAACATCGCCAGGATGCCGGGGAAGCGCTTCTTGCCGGCCAGCGCCGACGCGAGCGGGGCGCCTTCGCGCACCTGCACCAGCGCGTCCATCGCGTCGGCGCGCATGGCCCGGTTCGAGAGCGTCTCGGCCGCCGCCTGCAGGGCTTTGAGGATGGGCACGCCGGCGCCCGCCAGCATCGCCAGTGTGCCGGCGAAGCGCGCCGCGTTGTAGCCGCGCGCCAGCCGGCCGATCAGCGGCAGGTTGAGCCAGCCGGCATCGAAGCGCTCGCGAAACGGCTCGTTGCGCAAGGCCAGCAGCAGCGCGCCGATGCCGCCGGCGATGGCGAGCGTGAGCAGCCACCACCAGCTGCGCAGGAAGCCGCTGATCGCCATCATGGCCTGTGTGAGGACGGGCAGCGCCCGCTTCGAGCTGGTAAACACGGTCGCCACCTGCGGCACGACGTAGGTGACGAGGAAGACGACGATGACAACGGCGATCAGCGACACGATCGCCGGATAGAGCGTCGCGCCGATGAGGCGCCCCTTCAGCTCCTGGCGCGCCTCGAGGTCGTCGGCCAGGCGCTCCAGCACGCGGCCGAGCGCGCCGCTTTGCTCGCCGGCGGCGACGACGCCGCGGTACACATCGTCGAACTCGCGCGGCGCGCTGGCCAGGGCGCGCGCGAACGGCGCGCCGGCGTTGACCTCGCTGCGCAGGTGAGCCACCAGCTCGCGCTGCTTGGCGTCCTCGGCCTCGTCGCTCAACGCCGTCAGCGCGCGTTCCAGCGGCAGGCCCGAGCCGACCAGCCCGGCGAGCTGGCGCGTCCAGACGGCGAGACCGGTCGAGTCGAAGACGCGGCCACCGATGCGCAGGCCAACGCCGCCGGTGCCTGCGGAAGCGACCTGCGTGACGGCGAGCGGCACCAGCGACTGCGCGCGCAGTTGCGAGCGCGCGGCGCGCGGGTTGTCGGCCTCGAG
>JANXWR010000367.1 GCA_025351025.1 Burkholderiales bacterium
GTGACGCTGTCCCGCGTGATCGTTTCCTGCTGTTCGGCAGAGACCGTGCGTGTCCTTATGTCGATCGTCGTGGCGCGCTCGATGCCCAGAGGGATGATCCAGTACAGACCGGGTCCACGCAAACTCACGTAGCGTCCGAGCCGAAGGACCACTCCGCGCTGGTACTCCTGCGCAATGCGCAGCCCCGACAACAAGAGCACGACGACGATGGCAATTGCGACGAGCATGGTGGTAGACCATTGTTTGCCGTGATGGCCGAGGGTAACTCACATCGGAACGCCTGCTCCCCAGGGGATGGGATCGCGCACGTTCCAAAGACTCGACTCGCGTCGGCACCCAATATCGTCCTTATTCGAACGTCGGCTCCTCCCACCAGGGAAAGAACGACGGCATGTCCGACGACACACGGTCGGCAAAGACGGCCGGCCGCTTCTCGAGGAACGCGCCGACGCCTTCACGCGCATCGGCCGACTGCCCGCGCGACTGGATTGCGCGGCTGTCGACGCGGTGCGCGAACATCGGGTGCGGCGCCGCCAACATGCGCCACATCATCTGGCGCGTAAGCGCGACCGAGACCGGCGCCGTGTTGTCGGCGATCTCGCGGGCGAGCGCCTGCGCCGCAGGCAACAGCTCGTCGGGGGCATGCACCGAGCGCACGAGGCCGCGCGCCAGCGCCTCGCCGGCATCGAACACACGCCCGGTCAGGCACCACTCGAGCGCGGTCTGCATGCCGACGAGCCGCGGCAGGTACCACGACGAAGCGGCCTCCGGCGTGATGCCGCGCCGCGCGAAAACGAAGCCGAAGCGCGCCGCGCTGGACGCCATGCGGATGTCCATCGGCAACTGCATCGTCACGCCGATGCCGACCGCCGCGCCGTTGATCGCGCCGATGATCGGCTTCAGGCTCTCGTACATGCGCAGAGTCGTCGTGCCGCCGCCGTCGCGGTAGACGTCGCCCACGCGCAGCGCCTCGCGCTGCGGATCACCCGCGTGGGCCTTGCGGTCGAAGGTGTTGCCGCCCGAGGAGAGATCGGCGCCGGCGCAGAACGCCCGGCCGGCGCCTGTGACGATGACGACACGCACCTTGTCGTCGGCATCGGTCTCGTCGAACAGCGCCTCGAGCTCAAGCCGCATCTGCGCGTTGTAGGCGTTGAGCTTGTCGGGGCGGTCGAGGGTGATGGTGGCGATGCCTTGGTCGACGGCGTAGCGGGTGGTTTGGAGTGAGGGCAAGGGCATCGTGAGTCTCCTGGGCTGGGGGCGAGACATTCTTGCGCAGGCCGGGTGTGCGGCAATGCAGCTACGACGACGACAGCTCGCGACTCATGCTTTGCGGGGCGACACGCAACCAAGCGATAGTCAGAGGTACCCACATAGATCAGCGAGCCATACGTCCATATTTCGACGGATTCGCCGGCGATCGCCTCATGACGGCCGCGATTGAAGGCCCTTTTGAAGCGCGGAAATTCTCAGCTGTCGCCATTCACGGCGACCCGGCCGTTTTGGAGCCGTTGATTTGGCACATTGCCAACATCATTGAGCCGGCGGGGTTCGGGGCCCATTGCCAGCAACGGTGGGCTCGCATGGTTGACTCGCCCCGTATGCATCTCGGCTCAGTCCCGTCTGATGTAAACGTGGTCGAACGACTCAACGACCTAGCCGCTAAAGCCGCTCACTTGGACGAGTCTCCGAATGCTTGGGATAGCTGCTTCTACGATGGAATTGCGCGCAACGCCGGAGCGACGGCGTTCCTGCGACAGCGTCTTGAAGAGCAACTGGAGGCCGCCAATCAGATGTATGACAATGGCGTGAACTCCCAGCGAGAGTCGATACATGGGACTGTCGCGATGATGAGAGGTATTCGACAAGTTGGCCTCACGCTCTTCCGTGAAGACACTTGAACCCCTTGCCGAACCGCCCCCTTTCCCCGAGCATTCGCCTGCAAGCGGTTCCAAGCTGCTCGCGCTCGCCGGCCCGGGCTTCGATCCGGCCAGCGCCGACCAGCTCAAGCCGAACCGCGTACGCTATCGTGAGCTGCGCGCCAAGACGCCCGACAAGTCGGGCAGCATGCAGACCGACGGCGTTTGAGAAGAGGGGACCCGACATGACGAAGCTGCTTGAAGCGCTCGGCCTGAAGCTGCCGGTCGGCATCGCGCCGCCACCGCCGCGCGGCGCGAGCGCGCTGCCGCCGCCACCGGCGACGACAGGCACCGCCACGGTCGCCACCGGCACCGGCGGCGTCCCGCCGACGGTCACGCCACCGAGCGGCGGCACGCCGACGGCAACGCCGCCGGTGCCGGTCGCGACGCAACTCGCCGCCATCGACACCGCGCTGGCGGCGGCCAAGGTCGACGTCGCCGCGCTCAAGACCGACAAGCTCAAGGCCTCGCTCACCAAGGAGATCGAGACGCTCGCCGGGCAGCGCGAGAAGATCGGCCAGCTCGCCGCGACCGCCGCCGCGGTGGTGGCGGTGCCGGCGCTGGCAAAGGCCAAGGAGCTGCAGACGCGCTGCGCCGAGCTCAAGGCCGGCGAGCCGGAGGCGCTGACGCAGCAGACCAACTGGGCGATCGCCAACGTGACCGCGCTCACCACCCTCGTCAATGCGCAGCCGGCGCAGGCCAAGACGATCATGACGCCGACGCTCGAGGCGGTGAAGAAGAAGCTGCCCAACCTGAAGTGGCAGATCGAGAAAGGCGACTTCAAGGCCTCCGAGGCGCTGGCCGGCGAGATCTTCTACGCCTGCGCCAACGCCACCAAGGCGGTGAACAGCTTCGCCGCCGACTTTCCGGCCTACAAGGTCGAGCGCGACAAGGCCGAGAAGGCGATCAAGCAGCTCAGGTCGCACGCCCAGGTCGAGCAGATCAAGGCCGAGATCGAAACGCTCGAGCAAGACCTCATCGATGCCGACGACGTGGCCAGCAAGGCCGACCTCAAGGGCTGGGAAAAGGCGACAGCGGCCGTCAAGATCATTCCCGAGCTGGCGGCGCGCGCCAAGAAGATGGCCGACGACCTGGCCAAGGTCGCCGTCAAGCTGCCCGCGCTGACCAAGCAATTCAAGGACGCAGGCGCCGACGCGGCGGCCTCGGCCAACATGGCGCGCTACGCGATCAAGATGCTGGTCGAAGAAAAGTGCACCGAGGCCGAGGCGGTGAAGATGGCCAAGGACGCCAACGGCTTCGTCAAGGCGGGCTTGCAGGAAACCGACGCGCTGATGTCGGCGCGGGTCAAGAAGTCGCTGCTCGCCAGCGGCACGCCCGAGGCCGTGGCCCAGGAGATCGGCAAGAACCTGCGCACCGGCGGCACCTCGACCGCCGAAGACGCCAAGGCGGTGGCCGACGGCATGAAGAAGTTCCCGAAGGCGGTCCTCGAGAACCTGAACAAGAACGGCATCCAGACCGAGTGCTGCCGCGGCCCGGTGACGGAAGCGATGCCCGAGCTGAAGGGCGTGCTGCCGCAAGGCTGGCCGGCCGGCTCGACCTGGGACAAGGTGCCCGGCGTCTACAACGGCTCGGTCAAGAAGGTGGTCGTCGGCACCATGGAAAAAGACGGCAAGCGCCACGTGCCGGGCCCAAGCGAGGGCCCGATCCCGCACGGCACGCCCAACCTGATCGGCCACGAAGGCGGGCACGCCTTCGACGCCGCCGACGGGCCGCTGAAGAGCAAGAACACGGCGTTCCTGAAGGCGCGCGACGACGACAAGGCGCTCGGCTCGCCGACCGGCCTGTTCGGCCACCGTGACGACTATTTCCTAAGCCACGCCGAAGGCGGCACCAACGACGCCGGCGCCACCTCGGAGACCTTTGCCGAGAGCTTCGCCATGCACCTGGGCACCAGCCCCAAGTGGCCCAAGCTCGAAGCCTTCTGGGTCGCCAATCCCTGGGGCGCGTGAGCGCCGCGAATCAACACTGGAGCACTCGATGGCCACATCGCCCAACGAATTTCAACCGCCCGCGAAAAAGGTCGACAACGTCGGCAGCGCCTACATGGAAAGCGACGGCACGCTCGAGATGCGGCTGCGCACCGAGACCAACGACGGCACCATCGGCGAGGCCCTCCTCGTCATCCCGCCGGGCGACCCGCGCTATGCGTCGATGGTGAAGCACCTCGACAACATCAAGCCCGGCGAGGGGCGCTCGATCAAGCCGTTTCCGGCCGAAGAGGCCTGACCGTCAGCGCTAGTTTTCGCAGGCCCGGTCCCAGAAGTCGACCACTTTCTCGTCGGGCACGATGCCGGGAAGCATCGCCACCGACTCGGGCACGCCCTGGGCCTTGTAGTTGTCCTTCAGCAGGTACCACTGGCCGCGCCAGCGGTAGATGAGGTCCTCGAGCTTCTTGATCAGCTTTCTCGCGTCTCCCCGGTCGCTGTTGGGGATCAACTTGTCGTTGCCCTTGAGGTCCTGGAGCTCGGCGAACAGCTTCCCCTGGTCGACAAAGAAAGCGCCGCACTGCTTCACCAGTCGCTCGCCGTCGGCGGCCAGCTGCTTCATGTCGGCCACCGGTTTTTCGCCGGCGAATCCCTTCACGGAGACGGCCAAGTTCTGGCGGACCAGCTCGAGCTTCTGGACCATCTCGGCGCGCGTGGCGGTGTTGTCGAAGTCCTTGCAGGCACCGATGTCGGACATCAGCGAGGCGCAGATCTTCAGCAGCCGCTGGCATTCCTCCTTGGCCTTGGGCTGGCTCTTCTTGCCGATCACGTTGATCTTGTTGACCAACCCGTCGTCGATCACGGTCTCGTAGTCTTCCTGCAGGCCGCGGATCGAATCGGGAAACTCGAACGCGCTTCCCATCGTGCTGTGGTAGCCGCCGCGCGCGATCCGACGCACGGTTTCCAGACGCTCGACGCTGTCGCCGCCGATGAAGCGCGTGAGCTGCTCGGCCACGACACCAGGGGCGCCCGTGGCCTTGGCGATTTCGATGCCGGCCAGCTTCAGGGCTTCTATCTCGTCGCCGCGGCGATGCAGCCCGACCCAGGCGGGCAAGCTCCGGCAGGCCACGCCGCCGATCTTCTTCAGGTCCGCATTGCTGAAGGTGAGGCCGCTCACGTCGTGCGTGGCCGAGTCGTCTTCCTCGCCGCCGGCCAGATCGGTAAGCGCTCCCGTCTGCTTACCCTTGCCCGCCAGCTTCTCCTGCGCCTTCTTGTCGCGCTTGTCGCGCGAGCGGCTGTTGTGGTTGTCGTTCTTGGTGGTCGACAACTTCAACTTGCCGTGGCCCTGGCCGTCGATCTCGGCCACGGCATCGTCGTTCTTCGAGTCGGCCCAGCCGCCCAACTTGCCGCCGATATTGGCGTGCGCCGCCACCGTCTTGCTGACGACGTTGCCCTTCGCGTCGGTCTTGGTCTTCTCGTCGACGCCGTGGCCCTCGCCCATCGAGAAGACGTTGACGCCAGCGACCGACACGCCGGTGTCCAGGCTGTCGGCATCGGACTTTCCTTCGGTCTTGCCGGTGAGGGTGAATTTGCCCTTGTACAAGCCCATGAACACGGCGTACTGCTCCTCGCGTTCGCACTTGCTGAGCGCATCGAGGATCTTGCCGTCGGGGTCGTTCTTCGGATCGATGGTGATCGAGTAGCCGAAGCTCGTCTTGTGCGTATGCGACTTGCCGAGGTTCAGGCCCATGACACCGGCCGACAGCGAGCCCGATTTGTCCGTCTTGCGCGTGTGCGCGGAGTCGGTGTCGACGTCGAGCGTGCCCTTGTCGTTGCGCGTCACCTTGGTCGAGTGCTCGGCGGTGTCGGTCACGCCGCCGCCGATGCCGATGCCGCCGACGTTGCCGTTGACCGCGACGCCGCCGGTCTTCTTCTCGGCGAGCTCCTTGGAATCGCCGGCGCGGTCGAGGCCCTTGGCGAGGTTCTTGTTGCCCGAGGCCCACATTTCGCGCGCCACGCCCCAGCCCTGCTTGACCCCGGTAGCGATGATGGAGAACTCGGCTTCGTTGGCCGCGACCTTGCTGCCCTTCGCCGCCGCCTCCAGCGCCTGGGTGTAGTTGCCGAGCTGCTCCTCGGTGAGCATGTGCGTCACCGTCATGCTCTTTTCGTCGCTGCCCTTGAGCTCGACGCTTGCCGACCCCTTCGAGCCCTCTTTCTTGCCGACGCCGCCCGTGACGCCCAGCGAGCCGCCGAAGGACACCGTCAGCGTCACGGGATACAACTTCGGCTCACCCTTAGGCTCTCCGATCTGGCACTTGACGTTGGCGTGCACGCTGAGGGTGGCGCCGGCCTGCATGCCCTTCTTGTTGGTGACCGACTTGCCACCGTCGACGCCACCGTGCGCGCCCATGGCGCCGTCCTTGGCGTCGAAGCCGCCGCTCGCCTTCTTGTCGGTGGCGTGCGCGGTGCCGCTCTTTGAGGTCTGCGTCACCGTCGCGCCGATCGTCGCCGTGACCTGGCCTTCGCCGTGCTCGACGCCCTGCGTTTTGGTCTTCGCGCTCGCCGAGCCGTCGAGGTTGGTGACCTTGTCGGTCACGTTCTTCGAGGCACCCTTGGCGCTGATCTCCTTGGCGGTGCTGTGCTCGACCGACGACTTGCGGCCGTCGGCGAGCTCGACCTCGGAGACCTTCTTCTCGTCGACCGAAGCCTTGCCGGTCCACGAGACGTGGGACTTCTTCTCTTCGCTGGTGCGGGCGGTGGAGTCTTTCGTTTCCACCACCTTCTCGTTCGAGTGCTCGCGGGTCACGCCGCCCAGGCCGACGTGCTGCTTGTCGTGCTCGGTCTCGGTGATCGCCTTGCCCTTCTCGTACGACGTGGTGGTTGTCGTCACGTCGTGGTTGATCTTTTTCTTGGTCGACTCCATGCCGGGCGAGCTGATCTCCATCTCTTCGGACACCTTGGAGCGAGCAGTCAACTGCGCCGCATGGTGACATTGAGCGCCGACCTTTCCGGGTGACGCACCCGCATCATCCCCTCTTCGGTCAAGAGTTTGAACTTGTCGAGCGTGGCCAGAACTGGCGTGAGGACAGGGCCTGG
>JANXWR010000433.1 GCA_025351025.1 Burkholderiales bacterium
CTGAAGGCGATTCCGGCGGCGGTGGTCGGCGGCTTCGGCAGCCTGCCCGGCGCCATCGTCGGCGGCCTCGTCATCGGCATCGTCGAATCGCTCTCGGGCTTCTACCTGCCCGAAGGCTTCAAGGACATCGCGCCCTACGTCGTCGTCCTCGTCATGCTCGTCGTGCGACCGAACGGGTTGTTCGGCGACAAGCTCAGAAAAAAAGTCTGATGCGCTTCGTCTTCAAGACCAGCTACCTGCAGGACATCCGCCTGGCGAAGCACGGCGGCCACGTCTTCTGGTACGGCCTGCTCGTGCTGGTCTTGCTGGCGGCGCCATGGACGGTCTCCGAATACTGGCTGGCCCAGCTCACTTTCATCCTCATCTATTCGGTGGTCGGCCTCGGCCTGATGCTGCTCTCCGGATTCACTGGCCTCTTCTCGCTTGGCCATGCCGCCTTCCTCGGCGTCGGCGCGTACACCGAAGCGGCGCTGGTCGGCATCGGCACGCCGTTTCCGCTCGCCATGGCGGCGGCGGGCTTGGTCTCGGCGGGGGTGGGCGTCGTCGTCGGCCTGCCTGCGCTGCGCGTGAAGGGCATCTACCTGGCCATCGCGACGCTGTCGTTCGGCTTCATCGTCGTCGAGGTGTTCGCGCGCTGGGAGAGCGTGACCGGGGGCAACGCCGGCAAGAACGTCAAGCCGCCGCAGCTGCTCGGATGGAGTGCCGACTCGGACCTCTCGTTCTATTTCGTCTGCCTCGCCGTCGCCGTGCTCGCGACGCTGGCGATCCTGAACCTGCTGCGCTCGCCGACCGGCCGCGCCTTCGTCGCCATTCGCGACTCGGAGGTCTCGGCGCAAAGCCTCGGCATCCACCTGGCACGCTACAAGACACTCTCGTTCGCGATCTCGGCGGCCCTCGCCGGTATCGGCGGCTCGCTCTACGCGCACAAGCTCAAGTTCATCTCGCCCGACCAGTTCGACATCATCGAGTCGATCAACCTCGTGCTCATGATCGTCGTCGGCGGCGTCGGCTCGGTGCACGGCGCTTTTCTCGGCGCCATCTTCTACATCACGATGCCGCAGGTCATCGCCCTCGCCAAAGACGTGCTGCCGCCGGCGGTCGGCCAGGCGCCCGGGCTGCAAGGGGCGGTGTACGGCTTCGTGCTGATCGGCTTCGTGCTGTTCGAGCCGCTCGGCATCTACGGTCGCTGGCTGAAGCTGCGCACGTATTTCCAGATCTTTCCCTTCTACCGCCGAGGCATGTTCAAGCGGCAGAAGAGCTTTCTCAAATCGGACCGGTTGAAATGAAGCCCTCACGCTTGCGGCTTTGCCGCTGCGCTGCCGCCCGAGGGGGCGCATGCCGCCTTGGGGCGGCCCGGCGGTCGGCACGACCACTGCGATGAAAGGTCTGATCCTCTCGGCCAGAAATTTGGGCATCCGCTTCGGCGGCGTGCTCGCCGTCAACGACGTGAGCTTCGACGTCCGCCGCGGCGAGGTGTTCACGCTGATCGGCCCGAACGGCGCCGGCAAGACGACCGTCTTCAATCTCATCAGCCGTCTCTATGCGCCGACCACCGGCGAGATCGAGTTCGACGGCGTCGGCCTCGCCGACAAGGCGCCGCACGAGGTCGCCGTGCTCGGCATCGCCCGCACCTTCCAGAACATCGAGCTGTTCGAGAACGCGACGGTGCTGCAGAACCTGCTCATCGGCCGGCACACGCACCGCTCGACCGGCGTCTGGAGCGAGCTCTTCTTCACGCCGAAGGTGCGCGCCGCCGAGCTGGCCGCGCGCGAGGCGGTCGAGCGCGTCATCGAGCTGCTCGATCTGCAGCACCATCGCGAGTCGCTGGTCGCGGGCCTCCCCTACGGCGTGCGCAAGGTGGTCGAGCTGGCGCGGGCGCTCTGCACCGAGCCGAAGCTGCTGCTGCTCGACGAGCCTTCGTCCGGGCTCAACGTCGAAGAGACCGACGACATGGCTTTCTGGATCGGCGACATCCGCGCCGAGCTCGGCATCACCGTGCTCATGGTCGAGCACGACATGGCGCTGGTCTCGCGCGTCTCCGACCGTGTGCTGGCGATGAACCAGGGCGAGGTGCTCGCCCTCGGCACGCCGGCCGAGGTGCAGCGCGACCCGGGCGTGATCGAGGCCTATCTGGGCTCGGCCGAGGACGTGTCGGCTTTGCGTCGGGAGGCGGCATGAGCCCCGCCCGGCCGCCCGAAGGGGCTCATTTCCGCCCGGCGGGACCGGCCGCAGGCCGTAAGGTGCACCAATGAGCGAGGCCGAAGTCATCCTGCGCCTGCTCAACGTCGAGAGCGCCTACGGGCCGATCCGCGCCATCCGCGGCGTCAGCCTGCAGGTCGAGCGCGGTCGTATCGGCACTGTGCTCGGCTCGAACGGGGCCGGCAAGTCGACGATCCTGAAGACGATCTCGGGAATCATCGATCCACGCAAGGGCGCGATCGAGTTCGCCGGCGAAGACATCACTGCCCGGGATCCTGCGGTGGTCGTGCAGCGCGGCCTCAGCCACGTGCCCGAAGGGCGCGAGGTGTTCCCGCTGCTCTCGGTGCACGACAACCTGATGATGGGTGCCTACACGCGGCGCGACCGAGACGCGGTGGCGCGCGACCTCGAGGCGGTCTACGGCTACTTTCCGATCCTGCGCGAGCGCTCACGGCAGGAGGCGGGGCTGCTCTCCGGCGGCCAACAGCAGATGCTCAGCATCTCGCGGGCACTGATGGCGGCGCCGCAGATGATCCTGCTCGACGAGCCGAGCCTCGGCCTTTCGCCGCGGCTGACGCGCGAGATCTTCGAGATCGTCGTGCGCATCAATCGCGAGCGCGGCACGACCTTGCTCGTCGTCGAGCAGAACGCCAACATGGCGCTCAACGTCGCCGACTACGGCTACGTGCTCGAAAACGGCCGCATCGTCATGGAAGACACCTGCGCGCGCTTGCGCGAGAAGGACGACATCAAGGAGTTCTATCTCGGCATGAAGCAGGCCGGCGCGCGCGGTGAACGGCGATGGAAGAAGAAAAAGACGTGGCGATGAAGAGCAACCTTGTCATCCTGAGCGTCGCGAAGGATCTCGATCTGGCGAGATGCAGAGATCCTTCGCCTGCGCTCAGGATGACGGATGCCGGAGTTGCGCGATGAAGGGTCTTTGGGACGTCGGCTCGCTGCAGCCAAGGCTCGACATCGTCGTGCCGGGCGAGACGATGACCGCGGTCTTCTGGAACGCCGCCGCGCGTCGCGCCGATAGCGTCTTCATGCGACAGAAGCAGCTCGGACTCTGGCATGAGTGGACCTGGGCACGCAGCGCGGCGGCAGTGCGCGAGATCGGCGACGGCCTGCTCGCGCTCGGCTTTCGGCCGGGCGACACCGCGTCCATCCTCGCCAACACCGTCATCGAATGGGTGCTCGTCGACCTCGCCGTGCTGTCGGCCGGCGGCGTCTCCAGCGGCATCTACCCGACCGACGCCGCGGCCCAGGTCGAATACCTGTGCGCCGATTCCGGCACCTCGGTCGTCTTCGTCGAAGACGACGAGCAGCTCGACAAGGTGCTGGCGGTGCGGCAGCGGCTGCCGCGCCTGGCGAAGATCGTCGTCTTCGACACCGAAGGGCTGCGCGACTTTCGCGACCCGCAGGTGCTCTCGCTGGCCGAGCTGCGCGAGCTCGGCCGCGCCCACGCCCAGGCGCACCCGCGCGAGCTCGACGAGCGCATCGCCGGCTGCCGGCCCGAAGACCTGGCCATCCTGGTCTACACCTCGGGCACGACCGGCAAGCCCAAGGGCGCGATGCATTCGCACGCCGGTCTCGTCTTCACGGTGCGCGGCTACAACGCCATCGTGGCGCAGGACGAAAGCGACGAACGGATGTGCTTCCTGCCGCTT
>JANXWR010000321.1 GCA_025351025.1 Burkholderiales bacterium
GACCGCGACGGTCTCGACGACCGGGCAGCCGAGCTCTTCGGCGAGCCTGGCGACGTCGATCTTCAGGCCCTCGGCGCGCGCCACGTCGGCCATGTTGAGCGCGACCATGAGCGGCCGGCCGAGCTGGGCCAGCTCGAGCACGAGGCGCAGGTTCATGCGCAGGTTGGTAGCGTCGACGACGGCGATGATGGCGTCGGGTGCCGCCTCGCCGTGGCGCCGGCCCTCGATCACCTCGAGCGTGATCTGCTCGTCGGGCGTCGCCGGGGTCAGGCTGTAGGCGCCGGGCAGGTCGATGATGGAGACGGTGCCACCGTTGGCCAGCCGCGTCAGGCCGACCTTGCGCTCGACCGTCACGCCGGCGTAATTGGCGACCTTCTGGCGCGCGCCGGTGAGCAGGTTGAAGAGGGCGGTCTTGCCGCAGTTCGGGTTACCGACGAGGGCAACGCTCCAGAGCGGCGCCTGGTTCGCGGCGTTGAGTGAGTGCGGCATGGCCCAGGCTTACGCCGGATTCGGCGTGACCTCGATGCATTGCGCCTCGAGCAGGCGCAGGGCGAACATCGTTTCGCCGATCATCACCGCCAGCGGCTCGCGCCCGCCCGGTCCACGGCGCAGCAACTGCACCGGCTCGCCGGGCAGGAAGCCGAGCTCGCCGAGGCGGCGCAATGCCACCGCATCGATCTCCGGCGAGGCAGCGACCACGCGCGCGACCGTCGCCCGCGCGCCGGCGGCGAGCGAGCTGAGTGGGCGGAGCGTGGAGGTCGGCATGAGCTGGCGGTGTGCTGGATTGTAAATAGGAACAATTATCAATTGTAATCCCATGGCAGACAACCGGGCTTGCGCCTGGTCAAGGGCGCGACTGCAAGCGCCCGCTGCCTACAATTCGACCCTTTTCCTCTCTCGCGACCTCATGCTCGACATCACCCTCCTGCGCAAGGACCTCGCTCAAGTCGTCGCCCGTCTCGAGACGCGCAAGTCGCCGCAGCCGTTTCTCGACGTCGCCCGCTTCAGCGCGCTCGAGTCCGAGCGCAAGACCCTGCAGACGCGCACCGAGGAGCTGCAGGCGCGGCGCAACAGCCTGTCGCGCGAGGTCGGCAAGAAGAAGGGCCAGGGTGCCGACGCAAGCGCCGAGATGGCCGAGGTGGGTGGCATCGGCGGCGAGCTCGACCGCTCGGCGGCGCGGCTCGAGGCGATCCAGGCCGAGCTTTCGGCACTGCTGATGGGCCTGCCCAACCTGCCCGATGCGAGCGTGCCGGTCGGCGACGAGTCGGCCAATCTCGAGATTCGTCGCTGGGGCGAGCCGCGCAGCTTCGCCTTCACGCCGAAGGATCACGTCGACCTCGGCGCGCCGCTCGGCATGGACTTCGACACCGGCGCCAAGCTCTCGGGCTCGCGCTTCTCCTTCCTGCGCGGCAAGGTCGCGCGGCTGCATCGGGCTCTGGCGCAATTCATGCTCGACGTGCAGACGGGCGAGCACGGCTACACCGAATGCTGGACCCCCTACATCGTCAACCGCGAGGTGCTCGAAGGCACCGGCCAGCTGCCGAAGTTCAAGGACGACATGTTCTGGGTCTCGCGCGGCGGCGACGAGGTGGCGCCCGAGCAGTACCTGATCTCGACCTCGGAGATCCCGCTCACCAACTCGGTTCGCGAGCAGGTGCTGGCGCTCGACGCGCTGCCGGTCAAGCTGACGGCGCACTCGCCGTGTTTTCGCTCCGAGGCCGGCAGCGCCGGGCGCGACGCGCGCGGCATGATCCGCCAGCACCAGTTCGACAAGGTCGAGATGGTGCAGATCGTCCATCCCGAGAAGAGCTTCGAGGTGCTCGAGGAGATGGTCGGCCACGCCGAGAAGATCCTGCAAAAGCTCGGCCTGCCGTACCGGGTGGTTCTGCTGTCGACCGGCGACATGGGACCGAGCGCGACCAAGACCTACGACCTCGAGGTCTGGGTGCCGGCGCAAAACATGTACCGCGAGATCAGCTCGGTCTCGAATTGCGACGCCTTCCAGGCGCGGCGCATGCAGGCGCGCTTCAAGAACGCGCAGGGCAAGAACGAGTTCGTGCACACGCTCAACGGCTCGAGCCTGGCGGTCGGCCGCACGCTGGTCGCGGTGCTCGAGAACTTCCAGAACGCCGACGGCTCGATCGGCGTACCGGAGGTTCTGCGTCCGTACCTCGGCGGCGCCGCCGAGCTGCGCCCTTGACGATGGCGGTGACCGCGCGGGCCGCGGCGCTGCTTGCGGCGCTCGACGGTGCGCAGCTTCTTCCGTTGCCGAGCGAAGGTGATCCGGGCTTCGATGTCGTCGCTGCCTTTGCCGTCGCCGACGAACTGCGCCGCCTTCGCATCGCGCGTGGCGAGCGTCCCTTGGGCTACAAGATCGGCTTCACGAATCGCGGCATCTGGGATCGCTACGGCGTGCATGCGCCGATCTGGGGTCCGATCTGGAACACGACGGTCGAGCACGTCGAAGGCGGCGAGGCCTCGGTGTCGCTCGCCCCGTTCTCGCAGCCGCGGCTCGAGCCCGAGATCATGTTCGGCTTTGCCCGCGCGCCGCGCGCCGGCATGAGTGAGGCCGAGCTGGCCGGGTGCATCGGGTGGGTCGCGCACGGCTACGAGATCGTGCATACGCACTTCGCCGACTGGCGATTCAAGGCGGCCGACACGGTGGCCGACTTCGCCTTGCACGGGCGATTGTTCGTCGGCACGCCGGTGGCGATGACGTCGTTCGCCGATCCGGCGCGCGAGCTGGCCGACGTCCACGTCGTCTTCATGCGCGACGGCGCGACGATCGACGAGGGCGTAAGCAGCATCGTCCTCGACGGCCCCCTCACGGCCTTGCGACTGTGGGTCGATGCGATGGCGACGCAGCGCGAGCAGTGGCCCATCGCTGCCGGCGACATCGTCACCACCGGCACCATCACCGACGCCGCGCCGATGCGGCCCGGTCATCGCTTCGAGACGCACCTGAGCGACACGCGCCTGGCCGGCATGGGCTTGCGCACGGAGGCCTGAGGCGTCGAGGCCGTCGACTAGAATTCCGCCCTCGGTACCAGACCCGCCGAAGCACCCGACCGGAGAGGTGGCAGAGTGGTCGAATGCGCCAGACTCGAAATCTGGTTTACGGTTCACCGTAACGTGGGTTCGAATCCCACCCTCTCCACCAAATCGACGTCCAAAGCAGTCCAAGGACGTCTCCAAAACCCCTCGTTCTCATAGGTAAAGCTGCCGCGACGTTGTCCGCGGCGGTTCTTTGCCGTACGCTGCAATCTTGATTTTTATGATGGTTTGGATGATGGTTGCGAAATCCGGCTAGTTGTGGACTTCGAACTGATGAAACACGGTGGACATATCGGACTTCGAACCGATGAACGCGGTGGACACCGCGGAATCGAACTGATGAGACGAGTTCGTGCCAAGAATCGCCAAGCCGCTGACAGCGCTTGAAGTCAAGCGCCTCGACACTCCCGGGCTTCATGCCGTAGGGACGGTTCCGGGCCTGTGCCTGCGGGTAGCGCGCCCACCCTCGTCGACGAGGGCTTGGATCCTCAGGACGGTTGTCGGCGAAAGGCGTCGCGATCTCGGTCTGGGCGGGTACCCGGCTGTCACGCTCGCACAAGCGACCGAGGCGGCGCGCCATCAACGTCAAGCCGTTGGGCAAGGCAAGGATCCTGTGACTGAACGGCGTGCGACAAAGAGCATGCTTCGCGCGTCGCAGCAAAGACAGATCACGTTCGCAAAGGCCGCGGAAGGCTACATCGCAGCGCACGAGGCAGGCTGGAGGAACGCCAAGCACGCTTGGCAGTGGAACAGCTCACTCGAGTTGTACGCGTTCCCGAAGATCGGCCAACTCGATGTCGGGGACATCGGCATGTCCCATGTCCTGGAGGTGCTGGAGCCGATCTGGCGCACGAAGACGGAGACGGCATCGCGGATCCGCGGGCGGATCGAGTTGATCCTGGCTTGGGCCGACAAGCGTGCCGAGCGCGAACGCCTGAACCCGGCGCGCTGGCGTGGCCATCTGGACACGCAGCTGCCGGCGCGAAACAAGGTGGCCAAGCCCAAGCACCATGCGGCACTACCCGTCGCCGATGCGAGCACCTTCATGAGCGCCCTGCGGAAGCAGGAGGGATCGGCAGCGCGCGCACTCGAGTTCGTCATCCTCACGGCAGCACGATCCGGTGAGGTGCGCTTTGCGACGTGGCCCGAGATCGACTTCGGAGCACGAACCTGGACCGTGCCCGGGGAGAGGATGAAGAGCGGTCGTGAGCACCGAGTGCCCCTGAGCCCGGCAGCGATAGCACTGCTCGAATCGACTCCGCTGGTCGACGGCAGCGAAGTCATCTTTCAGGCGCCACGCGGTGGTGCGCTTTCGGACATGGCGCTTGTCGCGGTGTGCCGACGGATGAACGCCGACTGCGTTCCGCACGGCTTCCGGTCGACGTTCAGGGACTGGTGCGCAGAGCGAATCAACGTCGCGCGCGAAGTGGCAGAGATGGCGCTCGCACACTCGGTCGGCAGCGAAGTCGAGGCGGCTTACCGGCGCGGCGACCTTTTCGACAAGCGACGCCACCTGATGGATGAATGGGCCGCCTTTCTGCAGCCGGCGAATCGAGCTACCGGACGAGATGGCGCGACGTCGTCGGCATTGAGGAAGCAGGCCTAGCCGTTTACACGGCGTTCGATCGCTTCAATGCTCGCCAGTACGGCATCGAAGGGTGGTACCTCGCCGAAGATCATGCCCGCCATGGCGGCATAGTCGATGCGCAACGCATCGCGCATGGCGGGCGTTGGGGCTAGGGTGAACGTGCCATGCGCTGCCGTTGCCAAGCCGAGATCCGGGCTGCCGAAAAACAGCCGTGCATGTGTAGCGCAGTTCGCGGCGAGCGCTCGATTGCCAAGCCATTGCGCCGCGCGTTGGTCGCGCATGAGCTGATGGATGTCGTAGTAGTGTCGCGACACCCGTTGTCCGCCGTGGCGCAGGACACCGCGCCGGTCATGCCATTGCCGCAGGCCGTGGGCGATGATGATCTTGTCCCAGAAGGTCCGTTCGGCCTCGACGGTGATGACGTTGCCGACGCGAAAATCGCGATCGGGAAGTTCAGTGGCGATGTACGGCGTGACCGAAGCCGCCGTGTGCGGATCAAGCGCTGACTTCGCGCCAGCTTCGATCTTGACGGCAGAGCGGATGTAGTCGTTGGTTCGCGCCGTTGCCGCCGGGTACCAGAGCAGCAACGTTTGACCGTCCGCATCGTCGGGGTCGCGGTCCAGCTTCATGCGGCCTTTGCCGACAGCGCCGGCACGCTGCGCGAGCTGATCGGTCAGCGAACCGTTGATGAATTTCTGACAGGCCTCGCGGATCGCTTCGAGCCTTCTGCGTTGTTGCTTGCCGCTGAGCACTTCAAGCTCTGCGGGATCGATCGCCTGCCCGATGTCTTCGCGGAACACCGTGATGTCGATGTCTTCGGAAAAGCGGTGAATCAGGTCGAAGGCTTTCGAGAGGGAGGTTCCTCCCTTGAAGAGCAAACGAGGACTTCCTGCCTCGAGGCCGTTGAACAAGGCATCGAGCGTCCAGCAGACCCA
>JANXWR010000450.1 GCA_025351025.1 Burkholderiales bacterium
CGAGGTGCGCAAGGCCGTGCACCGCTTCATCGACGAGGCGCGTGGGCGCTTGGCCGCGGAGCCCGAGCGCGCCGCGAAGCCCCCCAACCTGCTGGAGGCATTGCTCGCCGCGCGCGACGCCGACGGCAGCGCCCTCAGCGAAGCGCAGATCGCCGGCAACGTGCTGACCGTGCTGCTCGGTGGCGAAGACACCACCGCCAACACCCTCGGCTGGGCGCTCTACCTGCTGCACCGCGACCGCGCCGCGTGGGACAAACTGGTCGCCGAGGTCGACGCGACCGTCGCCGACGACGAACGCGTGCTGCGCGACTTCGACCTCACACGCGGGCTCGACTACCTCGAGGCCTGCCTGCACGAGGCGATGCGTTTGCGCCCGGTCGCGCCGCTCATCTTCGTCGAGTCCCAACGCGACACGACGCTGGCCGGCATGCCGCTGCGCCGGGGCACGATCGTGTTTTGCGTCATGCGCAAGCCCGCCACCGATCCGGCGACGCTGGGCGGCGATGCGGCCGAGTTCCGGCCGGCGCGCTGGCTCGACGGCGGCGCGGAAATCACGCGCGCGCTGAACCGCGCGGCGATGCCCTTCGGCGCCGGGCCGCGCCTGTGCCCGGGTCGCTACCTGGCCCTGGTCGAAATGAAGATGGTGTTGTCGCTGATCGCGCGCAACTACACGCTGGTCGACGTGGGAACCGAATCGGGCAAAGCGCCGGCCGAACGTCTCGCATTCGCGATGTACCCGGTGGGACTGCGCATGAAGCTCGCGCCGCGACCCGGACGTTGACACCCCAGGTCATACTGAGCGCAGCGAAAAATCCCGTACTCGGCGGCAAACGAGATCCTTCGCTCCGCTCAGGATGACAGAGCGGCGGGTCAGGCGAGCGCCCGGGCGATGAGGATCTTCTGCACGTCCGACGTTCCCTCGTAGATCTGGCAGACGCGAACGTCACGATAGATCCTTTCCACCGGAAAGTCGGCGACGTAGCCATAGCCGCCGAAGACCTGGATCGCGTCGCTGCAGACGCGCTCGGCCATCTCGCTGGCGAACAGCTTGCCCATCGCCGCTTCCTTGAGGCAGGGGTGGCCGGCGTCCTTCAGGCTCGCCGCGTGATGCACCATCTGCCGCGCCACCTCGATCTGCGTCGCCATGCCGGCGAGGCGGAACTGCACCGCCTGGTGCTCGAAGATCGGCTTGCCGAAAGCGATGCGTTCCTTCGCGTACGCCAGCGCGGCCTCGAACGCCGCGCGTGCCATGCCGATCGCCTGCGCGCCGATGCCGATGCGGCCGCCTTCGAGCCCCGAGAGCGCGATCTTCAAGCCCTGGCCATCTTCGCCGAGCAGGTTCTCGGCCGGCACGCGGCAGTTCTCGAAGACGATCTGCGCCGTGTCGCTGGCGTGCTGGCCGAGCTTGTCCTCGAGCCGCGCCACGACGTAGCCCGGCGTCGAGGTCGGCACGACGAAGGCGCTGATGCCGCGCTTGCCGGCCGTCTTGTCGGTCACTGCCATGACGATCGCGAGATCGCCGTTCTTGCCGCTGGTGATGAACTGCTTGACGCCGTTGAGCACATAGTCGGCGCCGTCACGAACCGCCGTCGTCTTCAGGCCATCGGCCTGTGAGCCGACGTGTGGCTCGGTCAGGCAGAAGGCGCCAAGCATCTCGCCGCGCGCCAGCGGCTTCAGCCAGCGCTCCTTCTGCGCGTCGTTGGCCCAGGCCATCAGGATCGAGCAGACCGGGCAGTTGTTGACGCTGACGATGGTCGAGGTCGCGCCGTCGCCGGCGGCGATCTCCTCGAGGATGACGGCGAGCGCGAGGTAATCGAGGCCGGCACCGTCGTAGTCGGACGGCACTGCGACGCCGTAGCAGCCGAGCGTGGCCAGGCCTTGCAGCTCGGCCTTCGGGAAGTGGCCGTCGCGATCCCAGGCCGCGGCCTGCGGCGCGATGCGGTCCTGAACGTAGGCGCGCACCGCATCCTGGACCGCACGGTGGTCGTCGTCGAGGATCATGGCGAGGCCTTCGGCAAGCGCAGCAGCAGCGTGCCCGTGCCGCTGAGCAGCAGGGTGTCGCCGGCGCGCGCGTCGCCTTCGAGGCGCGTGATCCAGCCGTTCAGGCTCTCCTTGCGCTCGACGCCGGTGACGACCCAGCGCAGGTCGATGTCCTCGTTGGCGTAGACCGGCGCGCGAAAGCGGATGTCGAAGCCCATGCCGACGCCGGATCGCCTGAGCCCACTCGCGGTGGGTTTGGCGAAGTGCGTTGCGGTCATGGCCATGAAGATGCTGCCGAGCTGCGTGCCAGAGGCGATCAAGCCGCGATAGCCGGCGGCGAGCGCGGTGTCGAGGTCGTGATGCAGCGGGTTGTGGTCGTGCACCGAGTTCGCGAAGGCCGGAATCTCGGCGTCGGCGATGTGCACCCGCATCGCGAAGGTCTCGCCAGCGAAGGCCGGCGCCTCGCTCTGCGCCGCTGCCGGCGCGGTCCCGCTCGCTGGGGTACCTTCGATCTTCGCACTCCGGTATTCGCCCTTGGGGCGGCCCGGCGGTCTCATGCGCGCTCGACCAGCGCCAGGCGCACCGCGAGCCAGGCGAAGAGGCCGCCGGCGGCGGCGTTCAGACCGCGCTTCCACCAGCCGCTCGCCTGCCAGCGCCGCTGTGGCGCGACCAGCAAGACAAAGGCGAACAGGAAGAGGCCGCCCTGGACGATGAACCATGCGCCGAGGAAGAGGAAGGCGAGCGTCTTGCTCGGCGCATCGGCGTCGATGAACTGCGGCAGCAGGGCGAGGAAGAATAGCGCGATCTTCGGATTGAGCACGTTGGTGAGCACGCCCTGGCGGAACAGCGCGACCCCGCCCGGGCTGTCGGCGAGCTGCGGCAGCGCCGTCGCCGCCTCGCCCGCACAGGCGCTGTTCAGCATGCCGAACGCCAGCCAGAGCAGGTAGGCCGCGCCGACCCACTTGACGACCGAGAAGGCGGCGGCCGAGGCTGCGATCAGCGCGGCGAGGCCGAGCGCCGCGGCCAGTGCATGGACGAGGCAGCCGGCCATCACGCCGAACGCCGCGGCCAGGCCGCCGCGCACGCCGTAGCGCAGGGTTCGCGTCAGCGTCAGCATCATGTCGACGCCCGGCGTGGCGTTGACGACGAAGACGGTCGTCGCGAACAGCGCCAGCGAGTGCGTGCCGAGCACCGTCCGCTCCTCTCTAGAACAGCTCGACCGCCATCGCCGTCGCTTCGCCGCCGCCGATGCAGAGCGCCGCGACGCCCTTCATCTTGCCGGCCTTGCGCAGGGCGCCGAGCAGGGTGACGACGATGCGCGCACCGCTCGCGCCGATCGGGTGGCCGAGGGCGACCGCGCCGCCGTGTACGTTGACGATCTCGGCCGGCAGGTCGAACTCGTGCATCGCCGCCATCGTCACCGCGGCGAAGGCCTCGTTCACTTCCCAGAGCTCGACGTCTTCCGACATCCAGCCCGCCGACTTCAGCACCTTCTGGATCGCGCCGACCGGCGCCGTCGCGAAGGTGTTCGGCGCCTGCGCATGCACCGAATGGGCGACGATGCGGGCGATCGGCTTCGAGCCAAGGCGCAGCGCCGTCGACTCGCGCATCAGCACCAGCGCGGCGGCGCCGTCGGAGATGCTCGACGAGGTGGCGGCGGTGATCGTGCCGTCTTTCTTGAACGCCGGCTTCAGCCCCGGGATCTTGTCGAGCTTGGCCTTGAACGGCTGCTCGTCGAACTTGATCACCGTGTCGCCGCCCTTGCCGGGCACGCTGACCGGCGCCATTTCCCAGTCGAAGCTGCCGTCCTCATTGGCCTGCTTCGAGCGCCGCGTCGAGGTCACCGCGAACTGGTCCATCGCCTCGCGCGTGAACTTGTACTTGGCGACGCAGTCCTCGGCGAACACGCCCATGGCGCGGCCTTTTTCGTAGGCGTCTTCGAGGCCGTCGATGGCCATGTGGTCGTAGAGCTGGGTCGCGCCGTAACGAACGCCCTTCCTCACGAAGGTCAGGTGCGGCGCGTTGGTCATGCTCTCCATGCCGCCGGCGACGACGATCTCGGCGCTCTCGGCCTTGAGCATGTCGTGCGCGAACATCATGGCGCGCATGCCGGAGCCGCACATCTTCGAGAGCGTCACCGCCCCGGCCGACTGCGGCAGGCCGGCGCCCAGCGCCGCCTGGCGCGCCGGCGCCTGGCCCTGGCCGGCCATCAGGCAGTTGCCCATCAGCACCTCGTTGACGGCATCGCCGGTGATGCCGGCGCGCTCGACCGCCGCCTTGATGGCGACCGCGCCGAGCTGGTGCGCGGCCAGCGCGCTGAAGTCGCCGAGCATGCCGCCGATGGGCGTACGGACAGCGGAAACGATGACGATGGAATCAGCCATGGCGGCTCCTTTGGACAGGTTCGACGAATCGCGGTTCGCGGCGAAGGCGAGATCCTTCGCGTTGCTCAGGATGACACCGCACGACGCCGCACGGCGAAGCGCTTCTGCGCCTCGTAGGGAAACACATCATGCACGTAGCCGGCGAGGATTTCCTGCTTGTGGCCTTGCCAGAAGGCGGGGTCGAGCAACTCGGCATGGTGCGCCATGAAGACTTCGCGCACCGCCGGATTGCCGAGCAGGAAGGGAGCGAAGGTCTCGGGAAAGACGTCCTTCGGGCCGACCGCGTACCAGACCTCGCCCGACATCTCCTCTTCCTCGTTGCGCGCCTCGGGCACCTTGCGGAACTGGCAGTCGGTGAGGTATTCGATCTCGTCGTAGTCGTAGAAGACGACCCTGCCGTGCCGCGTCACGCCGAAATTCTTCCATAGCATGTCGCCGGGAAAGATGTTGGCGCGCACCAGGTCCTTGATGGCGTTGCCGTACTCGAGCACCGCCTGCTCGCTCTGCCCCGGCGTCGCTTCCTGCAGGTAGATGTTGAGCGGGATCATGCGCCGCTCGATGTAGAGGTGGCGGATGACAAGCATGTCACCGTCGTCCTCGACGAGGCTGGGGCAGAACTCGGCCAGCTCGGCGATCAGCTCGTCGTCGAAACGATGCCGAGGAAAGGCGACGTTGCTGTATTCCAGCGTGTCGGCCATGCGGCCGACGCGGTCGTGCTGCTTGACGAGCAGGTACTTGCTCTTGATCTTCTCGCGCGTCGTTTCCTTCTGCGCCGGGTAGTAGTCTTTGATGACCTTGAAGACGTAGGGAAAGCTCGGCAGGTCGAACACCAGCATGACCATGCCTTTGATGCCCGGCGCGATGCGGAACTTGTCCGACGAGTGCCGGGTGTGCATCAGGAAGTCGCGGTAGAAGATGTTCTTGCCCTGCTTCTGCAGGCCAAGCGCGCTGTATATCTCCGAGCGGGGCTTGCGCGGCATGAGCGAGCGCAGGAACTGCACGTAGGCCGAGGGCACTTCCATCGCCACCATGAAGTAGGCGCGGGCGAAGCTGAAGACGAGCAGCAGATCGTCTTCGCCGAACAGCGCCGCGTCGATGACCAGCCCGCCGGCAGCACCGTGCAGGATCGGCAGGGCGAACGGCGTCTCATGAAAGCCGTTGATGATCTTGCCGACCAGGTAGGCGCCCTTGTTGCGGAAGAACAGCGACGACAACACCTGGATCTGGAAGTTGGTGCGCAGCGGCGCGTCGCCGAGCTGCTCATCGACGGCCGCCATCACCGAGGCGACGTCGCGCTCCAGATCCTCGAACTCGCGCTTGAGCTGGAAGTTGTTGACGATGCGCAGCCACGTCGCCTCGAGCGACTCGCGCTTCGGGTAGTAGGCGCGGTAGGTCGGCAGCGCCGCCGGCTCGTTGTTCTCGATGTACTCGGTCGACACCGCCGGCCGCACGAAGATGAAGTCGTTGTGGAAGTAGCTGCGGTGCAGGATCTTGGTCGTCACCGAATTGAAGAAGGTCTCGGCGAGCTCGGGCTGGTAGTGCTCGATGAGCAGGCCGATGTAGTGCAGCTTGACCTGCTGCCACACCTCCATCGGCAGCGTCGCCGCGGCGAACTCGGTCTGCAGGCGCTCGGTGGCCTCGGCGACACGGGTGTCGTAGTACT
>JANXWR010000479.1 GCA_025351025.1 Burkholderiales bacterium
ATTGCCGACGTACAGTTTATTGCCCATGGGTGAGCCCTCTTCCTCTTCTTTGCCGATATTTTGGAGCTTCTACCCGTCGTGAACTATTTCAAGAAGGCGCTGCTTCCATACACAGACTGGCGAATATAAGTGAACTGCGGAAAAAATTTCAGAAGGTTGGCACTCATTTGTTGCTTTTTGGGATGAGCGCCTCCGCCCCTCGCGAAGTGCGGATCGCCAGCCTGGTGCCGAGCCTGACCGAGCTCGTGGCGGCCCTCGGCCTGGGCGACCGGCTGGTCGCTCGCACCGGCTGGTGCATTCACCCTGCCGACACCGTGGCCGCGGTACCGAAGGTCGGCGGCACCAAGACCGTCAACCTCGCCAAGCTGCGCCGGCTGGCGCCGACGCATCTGCTCGTGAACGTCGACGAGAACCTGCGCGAGACAGTCGAGGCGATCCGCGCCTGGGGCGACGCAGCACCGGAGATCATCGTCACGCACCCGGTCGACCCGGAAGACAACCTGGCCCTGGTGGTGCAGATGGCGACGCACTTCGGTACCCAGCCGGGGGTCGCGGAGCGCGCCGCAGCCCTCGGCGCGGCGCTGCGCCGCGAGCTCGACGCGACGCAGCCGAGCGGCCGGCCGGCGGTCGCGGTGCTCTATCTGATCTGGCACGGACCGTGGATGACGGTTGCCTGCGACACCTACCTCTCGCGCATGCTTGGCCGCGTCAACTGGCAAACGCTGCCCGCTGTTCAGGGTGGCGATTCCGGTGCCGCGCGCTATCCGGCGCTATCCGGCAGTGAGCCCTGGCTGGCCCAGGTCGAGCGCGTCCTGCTCAGCTCCGAGCCGTTCGCGTTCGAGGCCCGACATCTCGCCGAGGCGCAGTCGCTATGTCCGAACGCCAGCGTGCAGCGCGTCGACGGCGAGTTGCTCAGCTGGTATGGCGCGCGTGCTGTCGCCGGACTCGCCTACCTGCGCGCGCTGGCGGACGACAATCGCGCCGCTGACCGCGCCGACCTCTGAGATCCAAGACATGCCGCTCGACATCCTGAAGCCGCTCATCGCGTTGCTCGCGATCGTCAATCCGATCGGCGTGATCCCGTTCTACATCCACTTCACCCGCCGCTTCAGCCGCGAGCAGCGGCGCCGCACGATCAATGTCGCGGCGATCGGCGCTTTCATCGTCATCGCCGTGAGCGCGCTCGCGGGGCTGCGCATCATCGAGTTCTTCGGCATTTCGCTCGCCTCGTTCCAGGTCGGCGGCGGCATGCTGCTGCTCGTGTCGTCGTTGCAGATGCTCAACGCGCAGCCGGCCGAAAGCCGCGGCGCCGACCTCGCCGAGGGCAGCGACAAGGTCGATGCCGGCGACTCGATCGCGATCGTGCCGCTGACGATTCCGCTCCTCACCGGCCCGGCGACGATCTCGACCATGGTCATCTACGCCGAGAAGACGCGCCATTGGTGGCAGCTCGCGGTGCTGGTCGGCTACGGCGTCGTCATCGGCCTGTCGGTCTGGATTGCCTTCAGCCTCTCGGGCCGGATCGCGCGGGTGCTCGGCAAGACCGGCATCAACGTCATGACGCGGCTGATGGGCCTGCTCCTCGCGGCCTTGGCAGTCGAGGTGATGTCGGACGGGCTGGTCAAGCTCTTCCCCGGCCTCATGGGAACGAGCCGATGAGCAACGCCGCGCCGGATGACATCGCGCCCTACGACTACATCGTCTGCGGTGCCGGCACCGCCGGTTGCCTGCTTGCCAACCGGCTCAGCGCGGTGCGCGGCAAACGCGTGCTGCTGATCGAGGCCGGCGGCAACGACGACTACGTCTGGGTGCACATCCCGGTCGGCTATCTCTACTGCATCGGCAACCCGCGCACCGACTGGCTCTACGCGACCGAGCCGGCCGCCGGACTGAACGGCCGCAGCCTCCGCTATCCGCGCGGCAAGGTGCTGGGCGGCTGCAGCAGCATCAACGGCATGATCTACATGCGCGGCCAGGCGCGCGACTACGACGGCTGGAGCGCGGGCGACGGGTACGGCGCCAACCCCGGCTGGAGCTGGGCCGAGTGCCTGCCGTATTTCCTCAAGCACGAAGACTTCTACAGAGGTGCCGACGCCTTCCATGCCGCGCCCGGGTTCGACCCGAGTGGCGCGCGGCAAGGCGGCGAATGGCGCGTCGAGAAGCAGCGCCTGCGCTGGGAGGTGCTCGACGCCTTTGCCGCCGCCGCCGAGCAGGCGGGCATCCCGCGCACCGATGACTTCAACCGTGGCGACAACGAAGGCGTCGGCTACTTCGACGTCAACCAGCGTGCCGGCATCCGCTGGAACTCGACCAAGGCGTTCCTGCGGCCGATCCAGCGGCGCGACAACCTGCAGCTCTGGATCGGCGCGCACATCGAGCGCGTCGAGCTCGACGCCGAGGGCCGCGCCATCGGCGTGCGTGCCGCGCCACTCGGAGGCGGCGACAGCGTCGTCGCCACGCTGGCGCCCGGCGGCGAGATCGTGCTCGCGACCGGCGCCATCGGCACGCCGCAAATCCTGCAGCTCTCGGGCATCGGCCCGGCGCCGCTGCTCCAGGCGAACGGCATCGCCGTTCGCCATGCACTGGCCGGCGTCGGCGAGAACCTGCAGGACCATCTGCAGATCCGCGCCGTCTATGGCGTGGAAGGCGTGCAGACGCTCAACACGCTGGCCAACTCGCTCTGGGGCAAAGCGCGAATCGCCTTGCACTACGCCTGGAAGCGGAGCGGGCCGATGAGCATGGCGCCCTCGCAGCTCGGCGCTTTCACGAGGAGCCGGCCCGGGCTCGCGCATCCGAACCTCGAGTACCACGTGCAACCGCTCTCGCTCGACGCCTTCGGCGAGCCGCTGCACGGCTACGACGCCTTCACCGCCAGCGTCTGCAACCTGAATCCCACGAGCCGCGGCCACGTGCGTATCCGCTCCGGCGCCTCGAGCGAGGCGCCGCGCATCGCGCCCGACTACCTGGCGACCGACGAAGACCGGCTGGTCGCCGCCGAGAGCCTGCGCGTGACGCGCCACATCGCCGCGCAACCGGCGCTCGCCCGCTACAAGCCGCGCGAGCTCAAACCCGGGCCGCAGTTCGAGAGCGACGCCGAGCTGGCTCAGCTCGCCGGCGATATCGGCACGACGATCTTTCATCCGGTCGGCACGGCGAAGATGGGGCCGGCGTCGGACCCGATGGCAGTCGTCGACGCGCGGCTGCGCGTGCACGGCGTGCCGGGACTGCGCGTCGTCGATGCCAGCGTCATGCCGACGATCACCAGCGGCAACACCAACGCGCCGACACTCATGATCGCCGAGCGCGCGGCCGAGTGGATCCGCCTC
>JANXWR010000331.1 GCA_025351025.1 Burkholderiales bacterium
CCGCGGCCAGCCTCGAGGCGGCCTGGAAGTACTTCATCCTGTGCGGCGTCGGCATCGCCCTCGCGCTGTTCGGAACGGTGCTGCTTTACATGGCGGCCGAAAGGGTCCTCGGCGCCGACGGCGGAGCGCTGCTGTGGACCCACCTCGACACGGTGAAGACCCGGCTCGACCCGAACATCATCACGCTCGCGTTCGCGTTCCTGTTCATCGGCTACGGCACCAAGGTCGGTCTCGTGCCGCTTCACAACTGGTTGCCCGATGCCCATGCCGAAGGCCCGACACCGGTGTCGGCCGTGCTCTCGGGCCTGCTCCTCAACGTCGCGATGTACGCGCTGCTGCGTTGCAAGGTGCTTACCGACGGCGCGCTGAACAACGCGCTCGCCGGCCAGTTGCTGATGGGCTTCGGCCTGGCCTCGGTCGTGGTGGCGGCGTTCTTCCTGTCGCGCCAGAAGGACGTCAAGCGCATGTTCGCCTACTCGTCGATCGAGCACATGGGCCTGATCGCGTTCGCCTTCGGGCTCGGTGGCCCGATCGCCAACTTCGCCGGGCTGCTGCACATGACGGTGCACTCGCTGACCAAGTCGGCGATCTTCTTCGCGGTCGGCCATGCGACGCAGAAGGCCGGAACGCAAATCATGGGTGACATCCGCGGTCTGATCAAGGTCAGTCCCACCGTCGGCTGGGGGCTGATGCTCGGGTCGCTGGCGATCCTCGGCATGCCGCCGTTCGGTGTCTTCGCGAGCGAGTTCCTGATCCTCACGACGGCGATGCGCGAGCAGCCCTGGGCCACGCCCTTGCTGCTGCTCGCTCTCGGGGTCGCCTTCGCCTCGGTGTTCAGCCGGGTCCTGCCGATGGTCTTCGGCGAGACCTCGGTCAAGCCGCTGGGGCACTCGCCTGCCCTCTTGCCGGTGTTCCTCCATCTCAGCCTCGGCCTCATGCTGGGGCTGTACGTTCCACCGTACCTGGTCGGCTGGTACACCCAGGCCGCGCGCATGCTCGGAGGTTGACGCGTTGCGAATCCCCGGTCTGACCCTCGAGCTCGACCGCCTGTCGGCACCCCTGCCGATCTGGCGCGGCAGTGTCGACGCCGATGCCTGGCAGGTCGCCGCGCGCGCCGTGACCGCAGCCGACGGCCGACTCGTTGCGCTGTGGGGATCGGACCGCAGCTGGCGCGAGCCCGGTGGCTTCGCGGTTTGCGCGGCCTATGCGCTCGCGGACGGGCTCGTCTGGCTCGACCACCCGTTGCCTGTCGACGCGCCGACCTATCCCGACCTGGCGCCGTTCTTTGCGTGTGCGGTACGGATGCAGCGTGCCGCCGCCGACCTGCTCGGGATCGTCGCGGCCGGCGCACGAGACACGCGGCCGTGGCTGGACCACGGCGCCTGGCCTCTCGACCAGTTTCCGTTGCATGAGCAGGTTCCGGCCGGCGCGAGCTCGGCCGGCGCGAACGTCGTCGACTACCCGTTCGTTCGCGTCGCCGGCGACGGCGTCCATGAGATCCCGGTCGGCCCGGTCCATGCCGGCATCATCGAGCCCGGACACTTCCGCTTTTCGGTAGTCGGCGAGAAAGTGCTGCGTCTCGAGGAGCGGCTCGGCTACGCCCACAAGGGAATCGAAAAGCGCTTCACCCAGCTCGCCCCGCTCGAAGCGCATCGCCTCGCCGGGCGCGTCAGCGGCGACTCGACAGTCGCCTACACGTGGGCTTACTGCATGGCGCTGGAATCGGCCGCAACCTTCACGATCCCGGCGCGCGCCCGCTGGCTGCGCGCGCTGCTGCTGGAGCGTGAGCGCGTCGCCAACCACCTCGGCGACCTCGGGGCGCTCGGCAACGACGCCGCGCTGGCGTTCGGCCTGACCCAGTTCTCCCGACTCCGCGAAGACTGGCTGCGTCTGTCGAAAGAGGTCTTCGGCCACCGCCTGATGATGGACTGCGTGGTGCCCGGCGGCACGGCGGGCGATGTCGATTGCGCAGCCGCGGACCGGATGGGCAGGCAATGCGATGCCACGCTGCTCGAGGTGAGAGAGCTGCGCTCGATCTTCGATGAGCACGCCGGCCTTCAGGATCGCTTCATCGGCACCGGACATGTGAGTCCGGAGCTGGCCGTAGAGCTGGGCCTGACCGGGCTCGCGGGCCGTGCCAGCGGCCGGGCGATGGACCTGCGCCACGACCATCCGTGGCCGCCCTATGACGCGCTAAGCGCCAAAACGGCGACGCACCGCGCCGGCGACGTCGCGGCGCGCGTCGCTGTCCGGTTCCTCGAGCTGTTCGAATCGCTGCGCCTGATCCGGGCGATCCTGGCCGGGCTGCCCGCCGGCGAGCATCTCGCCGACCTGCGGCTGGGCGTGGGAGCGTCGGTCGGCGCCGGTTGGGTCGAGGGTTGGCGCGGCGAGGTCTTCGTCGCGCTCGAGCTCGACAACGCGGCGCACGGCCACGCCATTCGGCGCTGCCACTGCCACGACCCGTCCTGGCAAAACTGGCCGGTGCTCGAACATGCGGTGATCGGCAACATCGTTCCCGACTTCCCGCTGATCAACAAGTCCTTCAACCTCAGCTACAGCGGGCACGACCTGTGAGCTGCGCGCTCGATCGCGGGAGCTAGGCGAATGTGGAAGATCATCCGACAGATCGCCCGTACCGGAATTCGCAGCGAAGCGCCGCCCGACTGCGACGATTCGCTGCGCGTCGAGGCCGAGCGGATCCAGCGCGAGGTGCTCGCCATCCTGGGCCGGGCGCTCGCGATCCGCCAGGTCGACGCGGGATCGTGCAACGGCTGCGAGCTGGAGATCAACGCGCTCGACAACCCGTACTACAACCTCGAGGGCCTGGGCATCCGGTTCGTCGCCAGCCCGCGCCATGCCGACCTGCTGCTCGTGACCGGCCCGGTGTCGCGCAACATGGAGCTCGCACTGGCCCGGACCTACGACGCGACGCCGGCGCCCAAGCTGGTCGTTGCGATCGGCGATTGCGGTTGCGATGGTGGCATCTTCGGCACGAGCTACGCGACTTGCGGCGGGGTCGCGAGCGTTCTCGCCGTGGATGTTGCGGTGCCGGGCTGCCCGCCGGCGCCAATCGAGATATTGCGCGGCATCCTGACGGCGGTGCACCGCGGTCGGCCGACGCCGAACGCATCGAGCCACGCGGGCTTGCCGGTTTCCGAATAGGCAACCAGGCACTTCACCTGCTCGGCGATTGCGCCGCGCTCACCGTCATCATCGACCTGACGGTGGCGATGGAGGTCGGCCTGGCGATCACCTGCATCGTCTTCCGTCCACCGCATGGGCGCGTTGTTGCGCGTGAGCTATCCTCGTCGAGGAGGAAGAATTCGCCCGTGGGATATCTCGATGATTTGAAGCGCCAGGCCGACGAGGCGCGCGCAAAGCAGACGGTGGACAGCGCCGCCCTGGAGCGCAATTCGCTCGTCGCCGATTCGGCCTGCCAGACGGCAGCACGCTACCTGGCGTCGCTGGCGCAGCAGCTGAACGTGCTGCAGCCGGTCTCGAAGGCGGTGTTCCGCTTCGACGCGCGCAACGTCTTTCGCGACCTCAAGCTCAGCCACTTTCGCGCCGACTCGCGCATGCGAAGGCACCGCGGCGCCGAGGTCTTCGACCACGTCAACCTCGCGTTCGACCTGCGCACCGGCAAGCGCATCACAGTGTCCAAGGACTTCCCGCCGGAAATCGCGAAGGTCGAGGCCCGCCTGGCGCAGTGCGGCATCGAGTTTCACAGCGAGGCGCTGTACGACACCGAAGACGGTCGCTTTCTCGAGAAGCGCTACGAGTTCGTCGCCGACTTCCACGGCGCCGTGCGCATCGTCCCCGACCACGACAGCGGCTGGATCCAGTTCCAGGTCGTCAACCTCGAAGGCTTCGAGACAGTGACGGTGCAGTTCCCGGCGTTCGAGGTCGGCACGTCCCGCCTCGACGACCTGGCGCGCTGGATCGTCGGCCAGCCGAACGGCTTTCTGCGCGACGGCCAGGCGCTGCGGCGCGTCGAGGCCTGAGGCACCGGGCCGCTGGCCTCAATCCGGCTTGCCCGATTCGGCGTAGGCGACCAGGCGCCTCGCCTGCTCGGCGATCACGCCGTCGACCGGCCCGGCCAGATCCTGCAACGCCGTCGACGCGCTGCCGCTGACGCGGTAGCTCACCGGCAGCACGGTCTTGCCGTCCTTCTGCGCGATGGCAAAGGTCAGCACGGCATCGACGGCGAGCGCCTGCAAAGGCCCGAGCGCACCCTGAAGGCGCAGCACGCTGTCTTCGGCGGCGTAGACGACGCGGCCGTGCTCGACCGAGTTGGCGCCCCAACGCTCGCAGAAGCACCCGGACGCCTGCTTCTGCAGACTGAGGTTGGCGGCGTTGCGCGACCAGGTGTGGCTCGAATTCCGCCACTTGCCGGGTTCGCCGAGCGACTCCCAGAGGCGATGCGGCGTCGCGTTGACCTCGTAGCTCAGGCTGACGATGAAGCCCGAAGGCGACACCTCCGAAGTCGCGGCCGCGGCCGGCACCGACAGCGTCGCGGTCAAGGCCGCAGCGAAGAACAAGGTGGCAAGACGATCGCCGAACTTCATTTCCATCCTCCGAGGAATTGCGCCCACGAGCGGGTAAGTGACGACTTGGCAGCCGCCATTGACGAGCCAGAGTTTGAGCGATCACTTCTCGAACAGGTAGATGATGGCCAGCGACATGGCAACCCAGCCGAGCCCCGTGGCAAAGCCAGCGAAGGCGCCGAAGCCGAGCGTCGCCTTGGCGCCCAGAAAGGCGGCCAGGCTGAAAGCCATCACGAGCGAGCAGACGAAGGTCAGCGCGAACACCTTGCCGAGCTTTGCGCCCTGCAGCTGCGCCTCGCTGAGGCCGGCCTCCTTCATCCAGACCCTGGCGAAGAGCAGCGGCGAATACCAGGCGCCGCCGACGACGAAGCTGACGAGGGCGGCGGCCAGCACGGCCGGATAGTTGAACTGGACAGCTTCCATCGCGGTCTCCTCCGCTGCATCGATAGCTCAGCTTGGGGCCGCTCCGCCGCCGCTGCAACCGCCGTCGACTCAACGTGAAAACAACCCTGCCGAAACGCGGCGACGGCCTGCTGATTTCGCCGCTCGGCGACTGGCCGGTGTCGTGACGCAGGAGGCGAGCCGCTGCGTTCCGCCCTGGCTGGGCGCCTGAGCACCGCCGCCCCAGGGCCTTTCGGGCCGCCCGCTAGACTCTCTGTCTTTCTCGCCTGCCGCGACCCCATGCCCTGGTTCTGGAAGCCCTACACCTCCGACGTCACCTCGTTCATCGAGACCCTGAAGGCCAAGCGGCCGGCCCTCGAGGACGAGCAACGGCGCGGTCGGGCCCTGCTCTGGGACCGGCGCATCGACGCCAGCGCCGAAGCCGACTACGACGACGCCAAGGTGGCGCAGCAGCCCTACGTCTACCAGA
>JANXWR010000518.1 GCA_025351025.1 Burkholderiales bacterium
GAGGCGGAACCGCGCTCATGAATGCCGGATCCGCGGGTTGATGACGCCGTAGAGCACGTCGACGATCAGGTTGACTCCGATGATGATCGTCGCCGTGCACAGGATGCCGCCTTGCACCGCGGCGTAGTCGCGGCGGTGGATCGCCTCGACCAGCCACTTGCCGATGCCCGGCCAGGCGAAGATCGTCTCGGTCAGGATCGCGCCGGCGAACAGCGTGCCGATCTGCAGGCCGATCGTCGTCACGACCGGGATCAGCGCATTGCGCAGCGCATGGATGGCGACGACCCGAAATTGCCCCGCGCCCTTGGCGCGCGCGGTTCGCACGTAGTCCTCGCGCAGCACCTCGAGCATCGACGAGCGCGTCATGCGCGCGATCACGGCCAGCGGAATTGTGCCGAGCGCGATCGCCGGCAGGATCAGGTGCGAGAGCGCGCTGCGAAACGCCCCCTTGTCGCCCGAAAGCAGCGAGTCGATGAGCATGAAACCGGTCACGGTCGGGATGTCGTACTGGATCGCGAGTCGCCCCGAGACCGGCGTCCAGCCGAGGCCGACCGAGAAGGTGAGGATCAGCAGCAGGCCCCACCAGAAGATCGGCATCGAGTAGCCGGTGAGCGAAGCGCCCATCACCGAGTAGTCCCACACCGTGTTGCGCTTGACCGCGGCGACGATGCCGGCGGGCAGGCCGAGCGCCAGTGCGAACAGCATCGCGACGATCGAGAGTTCGACAGTCGCCGGGAAGCGCGCGATGAATTCGGAGAACACCGGCTCGTGCGTGATCGCCGATAGACCCAGGTCGCCGTGCAGCGCCTTCCACACGTAGTCGCCATACTGCACAGGCAGGGGCCGGTCGAGGCCGAACTCGTGGATCAGCCGGTGATAGCGCTCGTCGGTCATGCCGCGCTCGCCCGAGAGCGCCTCGACCGGATCGCCCGGGATCAGGCGGATCAGCGAGAAGACGAGCAGCGTGATGCCGAGAAAGGTCGGGACGACGAGGCCGAGGCGCTTGAGGACGAAAGTGAGCATGTTCATGGCCTCCTGAGCCGGAGGCGAAGGATCTCGCTCACGCCACGCCGAGATCCTTCGCTTCGCTCAGGACGACACCGGGCTCATTGCCCGGTCATGTCGACCTTGTTGAAGTAGTGGTGCGCGGTCGCGTCCATCTTGTAGCCGGTCACTTCCTTCCTCACCGGGTCGAAACGCACCGAGTGGGCGATCGTGATCCAGGGCGCTTCTTCGTGGGCGATGACCTGAGCCTTGGCGTAGAAGCCGGCGCGGTCGGCCTGGCGTGTCGCCAGCTTGGCCATCTGGATCAGGTCCTCGAATTCCTTGTCGCACCAGCGCGCGACGTTGCCGCCGCCCTTGACGGCGGCGCAGCCCAGCAGCGGCACGAAGAAATTGTCGGGGTCGCCGTTGTCGCCCGACCAGCCGAACATCATCGATTGCTGCTCGCCGGTCTTGCTGCGCTTCCGGTACTCGCCCCATTCGAAGGTGACGAGCTTGGCGTGCACGCCGACCTTTTCCCAGTCCTGCTGGATCAGCTCGGCCATGCGCTTGCCGTCCGGGTTGTACGGCCGCGTCACCGGCAAATACCAGAGGTCGACGTCGGCGCCGTTCGGATAGCCGGCCTGCACCAGCAGCGCCTTCGCCTTGACCGGGTCGTACTGATAGTCGAGCACCCGGTCGTTGTATGACCAGAGCGTCGGCGGAATCGGGTTCTTGGCGATTTGCCCGGCGCCCTGGAACACCGAGTCGAGGATCGCCTTCTTGTTCACCGCCATGTTGAGCGCCTGGCGCACGAGCTTGGAATCGAAAGGTTTCTTCTCGACGTTGAAGGCGATGTAGCCGACGTTGAGGCCGTTCTGCTGCACCAGGTTGATGGCCGGGTCGGCCTTCATCAAGGCCACGTCGGCCGGCTTCGGGAAGGCCATGACGTGGCACTCGCCGGTCTTCAGCTTGGCATAGCGAACCGAGGCGTCGGTGGTGATCGCGTAGACCAGGTTGTCGATCTTCGGCCGGCCGCCCCAGTGCTGGTCGAAGGCCTTGTAGCGGATCACCGCGTCCTTCTGGTAGGAGACGAACTGGAACGGGCCGGTGCCGATCGGCTCGCGGTCGATGACGTCGGGCGTCTTGGCGGCCATCATCCTGTCGGCGTATTCGGCCGAGAGGATGGAGGCGAAGTCCATCGCCATGTCGGCCATGAATGGCGCCTCGGGCTTCTTCAGGACGAAGCGCACCGTCATCGCGTCGAGCTTCTCGACGTGGTCGACGATGTCCTTCATGCCCATGTCCTCGTAGTACGCGTAGGTCTGGCCCGGCGTCACTTTCGCGAACGGATGGTTCGGGTCGGCCATGCGGTTGTACGAGAACAGCACGTCGTCGGCGTTGAAGTCGCGCGTCGGCGTGAACTTGGCGTTGCTGTGGAACTTCACGCCCTTCCTTAGGCGGAAGGTGTAGGCCAGGCCGTCGGGCGCGGCGACCCAGCTTTCGGCCAGGCCGGGCACGATCGTGGTCGTGCCGGTCTCGAACTCGACGAGCCGGTCGTAGATCGGCACCGACGACGCATCGGCGGTCGTTCCGGTGGTGAAGAACTGCGGATTGAACCCTTCGGGGCTGCCTTCGGAACAGTAGACGAGGGTCTTGGCGGCGAAGGCGGCGCCGCTGCCGGCGCCGGCGAGGGCGACGGCGGCGAGTGCGGCGGCGACGCGCCGGAAAGTGCGAAGTGACATGGGCGTTCCCGATCGTTGAGCGTTGGCGGCGCGCAGCCCGGAGGCCGCACCACGGCGAGACGCGATGATAGGTCCGGTGCCCGCCCGGCTAGGCCCGGCTAGGCCGCCGCCGACAGCGTCGCGTAGCAGTCCTGCACCGGGCGCGGCAGGCTCGCCCACATCGGCACGCTGGCGGCCGGCCGCTGCCCCGGCGGCGCGAGCACGTGCATCGCGGCCAGCCGTTCGGCGTCGCGCAGCGCCGCGCCGAGCGGCGACTGCACGGCGTCGATGCCCTGGCTGCCGACCTCGGCGGCGACCCGGTCGATCGCCGGGCTGAGCTGCCAGGTCTCGACGAACGCGCCGAACAGCGCGTCGCGACGGCGCAGCAGTTGCGGCACGACCTCGGCGTGCGCCAGGTCGGCGGCGCTGACGGCGATGTCCTGGAAGCCGTCGATGGCGCGCAGCGCCGCGGTCCAGCCGGAGTTGTGCAGCAGCCCGGTCAGGTAGCCGTCGAAGGGGTCGAGCGACTGCTGCGAAGCGAGCGCCGCGCAGAGCCTGGCCTTCTTGTCGGCGTCCTTCCAGATCTGCGTCGCGGCACGCGCCGACAGCGTGTTGCCGCGGGCGTCGAAGATCGGCCGCAGCACGACGCTGGCGATGGCCCGGCGCAGGCCCTGCGTGCCGATCATGGCGACCGCACGGGCGAGATCGATCTCGCCGGCGTCGTCGCTGTCGCCGCCGCGCTGGAACGCGCTCGTCGCGCTGCGCACGACCTCGGCGGTGAGCATGACGTCCTTCGAGATGCGGCTGGCGACGTCGACCGACGAGTAGTGCTCGTCGCGCAGCGTCTTCATCAGTTGCGGCACGACGTGCGGTGCGCGCGGCAGCAGGCCGGCACGGAGCGACTCCGAGGCGATGACCCGGTCCAGCCTGTCCATCATGGCGGCGATGGCGGCAGTGGGTGCGGTCGCCGCGTTCGACGCTGACGGCACGCCGATCATCCAGCAGAAGAAGCGCGTCTTGTTCTGTTCAAACGTGCGCGGGTCGGGCGCCTCGGTCGCGGGAGCGAACTCCGGCGCGGTCGCTGCCACCGGGGTGGGCGGCGCCGCCGGGATGGCGGTTCGAATCGAGATTGTCGAAGCCGGCGGTCTTGCCGTTGCAGGTGGCCTGCGGCGTGCGAACGGGTTCCACCAGCGGGCCAGGGGCATCGGATCGAGCCGGACGCTTGCAACAGCGCGAGTATCGCCAAAGCCGGCGGCGCGGCCAAGCCCGTGCGACGCAGGCGCCTCAGGCGAACCGGTGCAGCACGGCCAGCCAGAGCGGCGCGGTCACGACGAAGGCGAGCGTCGATATGACGATGGCGGTGCTCGTCTCGGCCTGCAGGGTCCGGTAGCGCTGGGCGAAGATCAGCGCGTTGCTGCCGACCGGCAGCGCCGCCATCATGACGACGATGGCCAGCGGCACGCCGCCGAGGCCGAGCACGCCGCGCGCGAAGGCGAGCACGATGATCGGCTGCAGCACCAGCTTCAACACCGACAGCGCGACGGCGCCGCGCATCGCCTCGCGCACGCCGTAGTGGGCGAGCGAGACGCCGATCAACACCAGGCAGAGCGGCACGACCGCCTGGCCGAGCGTGGCGAGGATTTCGTCGGCGACGCCGGGCAAGGCGAGGCCCGACAGGTTCCAGGCCAGCCCGGCGAGCACCGGCAGGATGACCGGATGGATGACAGTGTTCTTCACCGTCGTCGCCAGCATGCGCGCGAGCCGCGCGCTGCCCGGGTCGGCGCGCCGCTGCTGGTGCGCGAGGTCGAGCTCGACGAGCGCCGTCAGCACGGTCAAGAGGGTCAGCGAGTGCAGGCTGACGATCGTGATGTGCAGGGCCAGCCCGGTTTCGCCGAAGAGCGCGGTGGCGAGCGGAATGCCGACCTGAACCGTGTTGCCGAACGAGGCGGTGATGGCACGCACGCTCGGCTCGGCGGCCCGCCCCGGCGCGGCCGGTCCGCGCAGCCGCAAGACCAGATAGACGAGGCCGACCAGCAGCAGCGTGGGGCCGAAGAAGGCGAGCAGGATGCGCGCGTCGAGGGTGGCGAAGTCGATGCGCGCGGTGGTGCGAAAAAGCAGCGCCGGAACGAAGATATAGAAGGCCGCGCCCGAAAGCGTGCGTGCCGGATCGCCGCTGCCGAGGCGGTCGCTCCGTGCCACGAGCCAGCCGATGGCGACGACGGCGAAGATCGCGAACAGCTTGACAAAGACCAGCGCCGACATGGGGGCGCAGTATCGGCGACAGCGTCAGACCGTCCCGGCTGACTGTCGGTCTCGCTAGACATCCATTCGTTGCTTCGACCGCGCCGATCGCATCACGGCAGCAGCGCGCGAACCGGCCGGCGCAAGCCGACCGGTGTCAGGTGAGCGTGCGGATCAGCCGCGCGGCTCGCCGTCGCCGTTGACGGTGATGGTGCGGCCCGGCTGCGACGCCATCTGCACGCGATGCTCGACGCCGCGGTAGTTGTAGGTCACGTCCCAGAACTGCGGCGGGCCGGCCGGCGCCGCAGTTTCGCAACGGCGCACGTCGCGGGTGTCGACGTTCGGAGCGTCGGGTCGATTGACGTTGGCGCCGATCGCAGCACCGCCGGCGACGCCGCCGACCGTGGCGAGCGCGCGACCGGTGCCGCCGCCGACCTGATGGCCGAGGATGCCGCCGATCACGCCGCCGATGACCGCGGCCGGCACGTTGTAGCCGCGGGAATCGCTTTCCGCAACGTGCTGACGCTCGACCCAGCAACGCTGTTCGGGCGTGCCGACGACGGCGCGCACGGAAGTCACCGGCACCTCGGTCAGGCGCTCGTTCGGGCGGCGCCGATAGTCATAGGTCGGCGCCGCGAGCGGCTCGGGCGCCTCGTTCGAGACCTGGCGACGGTTGTCGATCGGGCGAACCGAGGAAATGCGGTTGTCCATGCCCATGCCGCGCAGCGAGTCATAGCTGCCGCGGCGCAGCACGACGCAACGTCCTTCGAAGCGCGCGTCTTCGCACACTTCCCAGCGGCCGTGCTCGACGACGACCGACGAGGCGCGATCGTTGAAGCCGACGCGGGCGAAGTTCATGACCGGCTTGTCGGTGGCGAAGGTGCGACCGCGAAAGCCTTCGCCTTCGTAAAAGATGATCTGCGCCGACGCATGCGCGGCGAACAGGAGGGCGGCAACGCCGAGCAGAGGCTTGAGGGATGGGTTCATGACACTTCCTGTTGAATGACGAAGCCGACGGGAAACGACCGTCTTCGATTCAACGCGAGGCAGGCAGGCGCCGTCGCGGGGATACGCCGCGCGCCGGCACGGAATGAGCGCAGCTCCTCTGTAGGACCGCGCCCTGCTGTCCTGCTCAGGACCCTTTGCTAGGACGGGTCGCGAGGACGCTGGTGGACGCTTTCTCGTAGTCGCGCGCCAGACGCAGCACGGCGAGATCGCCGCGCGGCCGGCCGATCAGCTGCAGGCCCATCGGCAGTCCCGATGCAGAAAAGCCGACCGGCACGCTGATCGCCGGCAGGCCGGCGAAGGTGGCGATGACGACCACCTCCATCCAGCGGTGATAGGTGTCCATGGCGCGGCCGGCGATCTGCGTCGGCCAGCGCTCGGTGACGTCGAAGGGCCAGACCTGCGCTGTCGGCAGGGCGAGAAAGTCGACCTGCTCGAAGAGAGTCAGCACGTGCTGATAGAAGGCGCTGCGTTCGACGCTGGCGGCCATCACCTGCGCCGCCGACCGCAGCGCGCCTTGGTCGTGCTCCCAGAGCGCCTCGGGCTTGACCAGAGCGCGCTGCTCGGGCTTGACCAGATAGGGTGCGATGCGGCCGAGCAGCAACCAGTGGCGCAGCACCAGCCACGCATCCCAGATGCGCGCGGGCGAAAAACCGAGCTTCAGCGTGTCGATGGCAGAGCCGCTGTCGGCGAGCCGCTCCAGTCCCTGGCTGCAGACCTCGAGGATGCCAGGCTCGATCGCCAGATAGCCGTCGAGATCGCCGAGCCAGCCGATGCGCGTGCGCCGATCGTACCCGTCGGCCGCGTCGAGCCGTGCCGCGAACGAAGGCTCGCTGGCCAGCGACAGCGGCGCGCGCGCGTCGTAGCCGGCCTGCACGTCGAGGAGCAGGGCCAGGTCGCGAACCGTGCGCGCCATCGGCCCTTCGGTACCGAAATGCGTGACCCAGGCTTCCTGCGTCGGCCAGGCCGGCACGCGGCCCTGGCTCGGTCGAAAGCCGAACACGTTGTTCCAGGCGGCCGGGTTGCGCAAGCTCCCCATCGAGTCGCTGCCGTCGGCCACCGGAAGCATGCGTGTGGCGAGCGCGACGGCGGCGCCGCCGCTGCTGCCGCCGGCCGACTTGCCGGCGTCGAAAGCGTTCCTGGTCGCGCCGAAGACTTCGTTGAAGGTGTGCGAGCCGAGCCCGAACTCCGGCGTGTTGGTCTTGCCGATGACGATGCAGCCGGCCGCCTTCATGCGCTGCACCATCAGCGCGTCGGCCGTCGGCACGAAGTCCTTCATGATCGGCGAGCCGAAGGTGGTGCGGATACCGGCGGTCGGCACGACGTCCTTGATCGCCTGGGGCAAGCCGAACAGGAAGGAGCGCGGCGCGCCGCGCGCGTCGTCGCGAACCAGCTCGAGATCGCAGCGCTCGGCCTCGCGCAGCAAAGCGTCGCCGTCGCGCAGGCTGACGATGGCGTTGTGGCGCGGGTTCATTTTCTCGATGCGATCGAGAAAGGCCTGCATCACCTCGCGACAGGACGCGTCGCCCTCGCCGATCGCGCCGGCGAGCTCGTGCGCGGGCAGATCTGTGAGATCGCTCATCAGGCCCCCACGCTTGCGGCTCGCGCCGCCGCGCTGCCCCCCGAGCGGGCGTTCGCGCCTTGGGGCGGCCCGGCGGCGCTCATCTGGACCCGAACATCATCTGCCGCGCGATCGCCGATTTGACCGGCCCGAGGGCTTGCAGCGCCGCGATGCCAAGGCCGCGCGCTGCACCGGCACCCGGCAGCGTCCAGGTGAAGCTGCGCGCCAGGAAGTCGGTGGCGGTGATCATCGCCCAGCGGTCGGGCGCGCGCTGCCATTCGAGCTTGCGCAGGACGGCGTCGACGTCGCGGTTCCGGGTCAGCGAGCGCACCAGCTCGAAGGCGTCGCGCATGCCGAGGTTGAGGCCCTGGCCGGCCACCGGATGCAGCGTCTGCGCCGCGTTGCCGATGCGCACCGTGCGGCCGTCGGTGAGGGTGCGCTCGGCGCTCATGCCGAGCGGAAATTCTTTCAGTGGCGAGACCGCGGCCAGGTGCGGCGTGCGCGGATGAAAGATCGTGTTGAGGACGGTGACCCGCTGCGCGTCGTTCAGCTCGCGCACCGGATCGTCGCTGCTGTCGACGCACCAGACGAGCCCGGCACGGCCATCCTTCAGCGGCAGCAGCGCGGCCGGACCGTGCCGCGTGAAGCGCTCGTAGGCGATGCCCGGCGACGGCGTCGTGGCGGCCACGCCGGCTGGTGGCGCAGCGAAGGTGGCGATGCCGACCCACGCCGTCTGCCGGTAGTCGTGACGCAGGGCGGGCCAGCGCCCGCCGGCGACGAGCTCCTTCTTCGCCGAGCTCGCGAACACGCCGCCTTCGGCAATGACGGCGAGGTCGAAGCGCTCGGCGATGCCCGAGTCGACCTCGACGCCGGCGGGATCGGCCACGTTCTTGAGCGCGTCGACCTTGGCGCCGAAGCGGCTGAACAGGCGCTTCGGCTCGCGCCGCGCCGCTTCGAGCCAGACCGCCTGCAAGGGCGCGACGATGGCGCCGTAGCTCAGCACCGCGCCGAGCATGGGCACCGCTTCGTCGAGGGCGCGGATCGTCAGCTCGGGCTCGGCCAGGCGCTTCGAGAACGCGGCGACCAGCGACGGCGCCTGCTGCGAGACATGCACTTCGGCGATCGGCTGTGCGCTTTCCGCATGCCAGGCGCCGAGCCGTTGCAGGAGCTGCACGCTGCCGAGCGAGAGCGCGAGCGTGCGCGGATCGCCCGAGATGTCCTTGTCGGCCGGTCGCGCGTCGAAGAGGGTGATCTGGGCGTCCGGCAGCGCGCTCGCGGCGTGCAAAGCGAGCGCCAGGCCGACCGGTCCGGCGCCGATCACGGCAAGCTTCAGCGGTGTCGATTCGTTCATGCGCGCACACCCTTCATGGGGATTGTTTTCCGGGCGTGCGGCGTATTATTCGCCGCACCCGAATGTTCGGGTACCTGTGGGAGAAACGCTGCCATGGCGCTGATGGATTTCATCAAGAAACAGTTCATCGACATCATCGAGTGGACGGAGGACGGCGACGGCGTTCTCGCCTGGCGTTTCCCGATGGAAGACCGCGAGATCCAGAACGGCGGC